>NZ_CALPCY010000007.1:0-142423 GCF_943193115.1 Otoolea muris | reverse complement strand
ATGGGCAAAGTTTATTGGAACATCTGTCAACGCTGTGGTGGATGCCCAGTAAAACGATAATAGCAATTTAACCGAGTGAGACGGGCGGGGCTGAATGGGAGCGAAATCTCCAATGCGCCGCCCTTTTTGTAATTATTTCATTCCCTTGTCATCTAAAAGGGCCCTCTAATTATTAAACGTTTATTCCGGTAAAAATGTAACCAACAAAATTAAAAAGCGCAGGATGCGCGGAAAGGAGTCTTGAAATGAATAAAGACAGACTGTTATTAAAGGATGGGACGGAAATCGTCCTAGATGCGGGGGCCAGCCTTGGGGCGCTGCAGGTCACATCGGCCAGCCGGGAGGACATGCTGGCCGCCTGGGGCAAACTGACCGATGCAAACCTCGCACAGGCGCAGATCCTCAACGGCTCCGGGCTTGTGGTCGGGAATTACAATAACCTTTTGCTGATATCTGAAACGTCCACTGTGGCCGCGGATGGGGCAATACATACAATCTTTAACATCCGTGAGAAAACGGCGGAGGAAAGGCGGCTGGAGGCCCTGGAGGAGGGACAGGAAGTCCAGAACGGGGCGATCGAAGAGCTGGCCGGCATGATGGGAGGTGGGGAATAATGGCAGCGTTTTATGTCATGCGGATAAAATCCGGGAAAATGGTTCTGGAGGATGTGCCCGCCCGCTGGAGGGCGGCTGTCCGGGAATTGATTGAAAACGAACAGTAAGAGCCGTTTGGGCTTTATTTTTTTACGAAAAAGGAGGCGCAGAGCGATGAAAGATTATATTATAGCGGCCAAACTGCCGGATGCGGCAGAATTAGGAGTATCAGCAATTTGCACAGCAGCAGCGGCGGCATTAGGGAGGGTACCGGTTATCCTCATCTTATTTATGGCCGCCGTTGTAACGGATTACATGACGGGCTGGATTAAGGCAAAGTATTTCCTGCGGGACTGGAATTCTAGGACGGGCCTGCAGGGGGCAATTAAAAAGCTTATGTATTTTGTTATGATCGGAACCGCGTTTTTAATTGGGTGGGGAATCCGGGAGATCGGTTTCAGCATCGGGATCCATCTGGATTTTGCTATGTTGATCGGATGGTATGTTACCGCTGTTATGCTTGTAAATGAGCTTACAAGCATCCTGGAAAACCTTTATGTGATCATGCCGGAGAAAGTACCGGCCTGGTTAATAAAAACATTACAGATCGCGGATGAGACAATTGAGGGTAAAATAAACGGCCTGGTCTGCAAAGACCAGAATTGTGAAGACTGTGAATTAAAAGAGCGCTGTAATTTGAAAAAGGATATGTCAGGGAATGAAAAATAACAGGCGGAATCAGCCTGCCCGGGTATCAGAGCCCGGGCTTTTTCTGATCCGGAAAGGGGAAATATGAAAGAAAAACAGATGTTTGATTTGCTGGTAACAGAGGGGTTGTCTGAGCACGGGGCCGCCGCCCTCCTCGGGCATTTCCAGGCCGAAAGCGGGCTGAATCCCCGGAACCTGCAGAACAGTTACGAGAAAAAGCTGGGATTTACAGACGATACCTATACGGCGGCGGTGGATTCCGGAAGCTACGCAGGCTTTGTCCGGGACTGTGCGGGGTACGGGCTGGCACAATGGACACACCGGGCGCGGAAGAAAGGGCTTTTGGAGTTTGCACAGGCGGCCGGCAAGTCTGTCGGCGATGCCGCTATGCAGCTTAAATTTGCGCTTTATGAGCTGAAAGCGCACTATAAAGGTGTCCTTATGGCACTGAAAACGGCGACAGATATCCGGGCAGCTTCGGACATTGTATTAACTCAGTATGAGAGGCCGGCCGATCAGTCAGAGGCAGTAAAACAAAAACGCGCAGGCTATGGCCGGGAGATTTACAGGCGTTGTTCCGGAAAAATGGCTGGAGGCGGCATAACAGAAGCGCAGGCAAGGCAGAAATTAGTCTCAGTTGCCACACAATGGTGTGGACGCAAAGAGTCAGACGGCTCGCACCGGGAGATTATAGACATCTACAATGGACATGCTCCCCTCGCCAGGGGATACAGGGTAAAGTACACAGACGCCTGGTGTGCAACTTTTGGATCAGCTGCGGCCATCGCTGCCGGATATACGGATATTATCCCTGTGGAGTGCGGATGCGGGCAGATGATCGAATTATTCCGTAAGATGGGCCGGTGGGTGGAGGATGACGCTTATATTCCGTTGCCGGGGGATTATATCTTCTATGACTGGGACGATGGCGGGGCGGGGGACTGCACTGGCTGGCCGGATCATGTCGGCATCGTGGTATCGGTATCAGTATCAGGGAATAAAATCAGGGTAATTGAGGGAAATAAAAACGATGCCGCTGAGTACAGGGAGATAGCTGTAAACGGGCGGTATATCAGGGGCTACGGCATCCCTGACTATGCATCCAAAGCAACGGCCCCGGAAGCCCCAGGACCTGCAGAAACAGGATGGGAAAAGGATGCACAGGGGAAATACAGGTATAAAGAGGATAACGGCCTGTGGGCGGCAAATAAATGGTTGCTCATCAATCATCACTGGTATCTGTTTGGAAAAGACGGGTACATGCTTACTGGCTGGCAGCGCTGGAACGGGGAGCGGGTCGTGTCAGGGGACGAACCGGGCGACTGGTATTTTCTGGACAACACGGCCGGCGGGCCGCTGGAGGGCGCGTGCTGGCACAGTACGGATTATGGGGCCCTGCACGTATGGGACGTGCAGGGATGATAAGAAGGAGGGCGGCAGGATTGCCGCTCCTCATTTTCCAATTTCGGGGATTTCTGTAACGCTTAGAATTCTATAACTTCCATGTCTGTAGCAGTCGAAAAAATCTTTCTGTACAGCTCCGGGAGAGCCATCCGAAAATATGTCCATTCCGACCTTGCCGGTTCTCTGGTTCTGGAATACCACAGCATAACTTTTTATCATATCCTTCTCGCTTTCTCCCTGCATTACCCGGCAGGGACGGGATTCTTACTTGTCTTAGTTATCTAACTATGCCATGTTTCGTTTTCATATAGCCTTCAATTTCTTTTTTGCTTGGAAAATTATTCCAAAAATCCCGTTTCCAGCCGCCGTTAAAAAATCTTAATCCTTGAAAATCGTCTTTTCTTCCTTTGATTGGAATGTCTTGAAAACTTATTCCTGTTCTTTTTTCGGTATTGTATATTATTTCTTCCGCATAGTGCATATCGTTGTCTAAGCAGAAAATAAATTTTCCATTCCATTCAAGGGTTACATAATTGTGTCCGCCACATCTGATTGTATATCCTTCCATATCTTCCCTTCTTTCTCCCGGCGCAACCCCGCCAGGAGGGCGGTGTGGGTTAAGATTGCATTTTCTTTAACATTTCCGCTTCCTGCCGCATACCGTCTTTAACATATTTTTCATATTCTTTTCGTTCCATACCGTATGCCAAACATAGATGTCCAGTGCTTTTCCTGATATTTTTACTGCTAAACCTGTGATGCATAATTTCCAATGATAAATCCTTATCCATAGATGCCTCCTATAAACTCTTATAAACTACTCTCAAAATGCCTGCTTCTTCCTCTAACTGCTTATCGGTGATAACTCCGAGTTCTTTATCGGTGATAAGAAGTTCAATCTCTTTTCTTATCAGATCTGAAATTCTCTTTCTGATGTAAGGGGAAATTGTATCGCTGATGTAAGGTCTTGTATTTTTCCTATCGGTAGCCTGCTTTGCTAAGATTGTTAATGCTTTAAGTTCTTTCTCTGCCTTTGTCATTTTCCATGTCCTCCGTTCCTTTGATAAGTCTATTATAAACCAATATTGGTTTAATGTCAAATACTTTTAAACTTTATTTGGATTATTTTTCTTGACTTTTATTTAATATCAAATTAGAATGGAAGAAAGGAGGTTCATTTATGCTGGCATATAAAATAGATGTGATAGAAACGCTGAAGGAATCAGGGTATAATAGCACTAGAATATTAAGGGAAAATATACTTAGTCAATCCGCTATGCAGAAGTTGAGAAAAGGGGAAATGATAGGAATAAAGACATTGGAACAGCTTTGTGAATTATTAGATATGCAACCGGGAAATATAATAAAGTATGTAGAAAATAAACCAAAAAAAATTTAATTTTTCCGTTGACAATAAACCAAAATTAGTTTATAATGATATTATCAGATGGGGCAAGTAAATCTGAAATACGGAAAGAGAGGCAGGAATGGAGATAATGACAGATAAACAGGTAAGGTTTTTAACATGGTTAATAACCACAGCAACAGATAAATGCACATCCATTGAGGAAGTACACGAACTGAATCGGGAGATCAGAAAACATTCAGATGGACTGATCGATTTAGCAGTAAAGGAAGATAAAGAAAAGGAATAAAAATGAGAGCGGGACTTGCCACCGCTCTTTTCTTTTGAAAAATCTCCCACGACAAGAGGCGGCAGTGATGCCGTTCCCTGTGCAAAGTTTCTGTAATAGAGGGTAGGTGGTAAAACTTGCCGGTTTTATGAAGCAATGATAGCCGCCGCTATCTACAGACAGCGGCAGCTATGCATCAGAGTTTCAGCCATAAATTTCAGCCCTGTGGCTCATACGGAACCTGTAGTATCCTGGCAAAGGTAAAGCTATACAGGTGTATGAGAGCCCGCGCCAGTTCTTTTTCAGGAAATGGCAGGTCATCATAAAAGGGATTTTCGATATCCTGCCAGACCAGTCCAAGGTGATACTGGTATATATCTTTAGCAATTTCTATAGCTTTCTTTTCCGTTTCCGTTAATGCTCTTTTCATTCGTAACCTCCATCATAAATATATTCTGCCGGCGTTGGCAGTCAACGCCAACCTTTCGCCAACCATGTACAAGTTGTTGTGTCAGATCACGAATGATACATAGATATTTTAAATTTTTTAATCCATTTTCCTTTTTATTTTTCAGGCCATATGTTCATCACAAAAGTTCCGGTTAAGTATCGCATATTTCAAAGTATCACACGAAATATCACACGATACCTTAAACCCTATATAGAATAAAGCTTCCGCTTCGGGTTCGAATCCCGTCTCGTGCTCTTTGAAAAGTCCGGATTTATCGGACTTTTTTATATGGCTCTGTGCAGCGTAATTTTGCCGCTGATGCGGTGCGCGGCCCGCGCGCCGGGGAGGGGAGAAGTGTTGTCCCTCCCCGATTTTTGCGATCATTCTATTTTCATCATGCGGTATCCCACGCCGATATGCGTCTGGATATACTGTGGGGAATCCGGCTCTGATTCGAGTTTTTTGCGGAGGGTTGCCATAAAAACGCGCAGGGACGCCGTATCGTTTTCCCAGCTTCTGCCCCAGATATTCTGTGTGAGAAAGGTATGTGTCAGAACTTTTCCCACATGCCTGGAAAGCAGGCACAAAAGCTTGTATTCGATCGGCGTCAGGTGCAGTTCGCGGCCGTCTAGGGAGGCGTATCCGCTGGAATAATCAACGCGCAGCCTGCCGTTGACAAAGACGGAGCTGGCGGCCAGTCTGTCGGCATTCATGAAAGCCAGCCTGCGCTGGGTTACCCGCAGTCTTGCGAGCAGTTCTTCGACAGAAAACGGTTTTGTCAGATAGTCGTCCGCTCCTTCGTCCAGAGCCTCGATCTTATCGGAATCCTCACTTCTGGCGCTGATAACGATGATGGGAAGATTTGACCATGAACGGATGTTCTTAATGACCTGCACGCCGTCCATATCCGGAAGGCCCAGATCCAGCAGGACAATATCCGGATTGTGGGAAGCGGCCTCCAAAATGGCAGTTTCGCCATTGGACGCGACCAGATAGCGGTAATCATTGGTTTTCAGCGTGGTGGTAATCAGGTTGCGCACAGGCGCGTCGTCCTCCACGACTAATATTAAGGGCTTATTCATGCAGTTCTACCTCCCCTGCAGGTAATGTAAATGTAAAAACAGCGCCGCACGGATGATTGTCCGATACGGAAATAGCGCCGCCGTGAGCGGTGACAATGGACTTGCACAGCGACAGTCCCAGTCCCAGGCTTCTGCGGCTGTCTGCAATTTTGTTGGCGCCGCTGTAAAACATATCAAACACGCGCGGCTTCTGCTCATCTGATATTCCGGGTCCGTTGTCAGAAACGGATACGATGATCCATTTCCCTGTCTGCTGCGTATGGATTTCAATGACCGAGCCGGCGGGCGTATATTTGATGGCGTTGTCTATGATATTGATTAGCACCTGAACGATCAGTTTTGCATCGATCTGAGCAAGGATAAAGTCCTGTGAGCTGGCGGGGCGGATCGTGTGCTCCACGCTTCGGCGGTTTACATGGCGCAGGGCCTCGCCTATGACGTCGTCCATCAGCTCCGCGGCCGGCTTTAAGTTTACGCGGCCTTCCTCAATCCTTGTTACGGCCAGAAGATTTTCCACCAGGTTGATCAGCCACATGGAATCATCATAAATATCAGTGAAAATCTGTGTTTTCGTCTCCATGTCCAGTTTTTGGTAGTTGGTCATCAGATTACTGGCGTTGCCGGAAATCGAGGTCAGCGGCGTGCGCAGATCGTGGGAAATCGCCCGGAGAAGGTTTGCCCGGAGCTGCTCGTTTTTCGCGAGGATGGCCGCTTCCTCTTTTTCACGGGCATTTTTAATATTCTCAAGGGCAAGGGCGCACTCGCCGAGAATAGACAGGAGAACGCTGTTTTCAAAGGAATCGAGATGTGCATCCTTCATCGATATCCCGATTACCCCGTACACCTGCTGGCTGGTGCGGATGGCAAGGTAGAGGCACTGGGCGCTGCTTAAGGTGTCGGTAGTCGCTCCGGCATGCTTATTATTGCGGAGCACCCAGAGGGCGACGGCCTGCTCCTGGCCGGAGGTCAGATCCGCCTGATCGCTGTCCGCCGCGCGGTAGACGCACGGCTCTGAAAGGCCATTACTGTCAGATAAATAAATCACCAGATCACGTTTCAGCAGCTTTGTGAGCTGCTCTGCGGTCGCGGCAATCATGGACGGTTCGTCGCGTTCCCTTTGCAGAAGCTGATTCGTCTCAAACAGGATCTTAGTGCGGAATGCAGCCTGGGCAGACTGCTTGGCGTTGTCCTTCAGTTTGGTAGCCAGCGAGCCGGTAAAGAGGGAAACCATAAACATGATGGTAAAGGTGACCAGATAATCCGGATCGTAAAAATGGAAGGTAAGGCGCGGTATCGTGAAAAAGAAATTGAATACCATGACGCTTACGATCGAGGACAGAAGCCCGCACAGGCGGTTTGTAGTGATCACAGAGATAACAAGGACGCCAAATATATACACAGCGATCAGATTGGCCTCTGTAAAGCCAAACCGGTAGAAGGCGCAGCCGATCAGGGTGGCGGCCAGAAGGACGAGAATGCTTTTTCCGATATCCCGCGCGGGAACGGCTGCAGATGGCGCCCTTCTTTTTTTGTGATTTTGATAGCGGCCGCCGACGCTGGCGTCCGGAATCACATGGATATCCAGATTCGGAGCGGAGGCGATCAGGCGTTCGGTCAGTGTTGGTTTGCTGAAGATACTTTTTCGCGTGGCAGTGCTGCGTCCGATCACGATTTTTGACACGCCAAAAAGGCGGGCGAATTCTGCAATCTGGTAGGGGACATCGTCGCCATATGTCGTTTCAATGGCGGCGCCGAGCTGGCGGGCAAGGCGTATATTGCCGCGCAGCCGTTTTTTGTCAGCCTCGTCCATGGCTGAGGAGTCCGGCGTCTTTACAAACAGGGCGGTAAAGGTCCCGCGGAATGCCGTGGCCATCCGCGCCGCTGTGCGGATGATTTTTGCATTGGACGGCGATGAGGAGAGGCATACCAGGATATGTTCGTCCGTGAGGTAACCGCTCTGGCTTTTGATACGGGCATGCTCAGTGAGCAGATTCATCCTGTCCGCGCAGCGCCGGAGGGCAATTTCGCGCAGGGCGGTCAGGTTTTGGACGGTAAAGACAGGAAACGGTTTGTGCTGTTTGGGCGGCTCCTGTCCGGCGCGGCGCTCCAGCAGCTCCTCGGGCTCAATATCGACAAGCTCAACCTGATCTGCCTGATCGAATATGGAATCCGGTATCCGATCCTGCTCGGATATTCCGGTTATGGAAGCCACCTTATCGTTCAGGCTTTCGATATGCTGCACATTGACAGTGGTGTAAACGTCGATCCCTGCCTTCAAAAGCTCCTGTACGTCCTGATAGCGTTTGACATGGCGGCATCCGTCCGCGTTTGTATGGGCCAGGTCATCCAGCAGGATCAACTGCGGGCTCCTCTTAAGGGCCGCGTCGATATCAAACTCGCTCAGAGCGCTTCCGCCGCGCAGGAGCCGCCTGACGGGAAGCTGTTCCAGCCCCTTTAAGAGCGCTTCGGTCTGGGGCCTGTCATGCGAGTCGATATAGCCTGACACAACATCGACGCCGCGCGCTTCGGCGCGGCGCGCGGCGCGCAGCATAGCGCAGGTTTTTCCTGCGCCTGCGGCATACCCAAAGAAGATTTTCAATGTTCCATACTCCTTGGCCGGGGGCTTTTGCATGTCTGCCCTCAAAGGCCCTCCTGGTGTGTGTCCCTGCCGCTCCATGCCGTTACCTCCCATCCTGATATTCCTTTATTATAACATTCATTGACAGTAATTTCTATAACTACGGTTTCTGTTCCTTTTCGTTTTGTTTAATAAAGGTAACAGTTCAGATAGGTCTGCGCACCTGCTGCGCTGACCGTACGAAAACGTAGCGGCAGCAGGCGTCTGCCCCATCGCGAAGCGATTTTCATGGGCAGATGCCGTAACAGTTCAGGTTGCCTGAACTGTTACTAAATAAAGGCTACGGTTCAGGGTTATCTGAATTGCTGCTGATAAAGTAATCCAGTTTTTTCATAAGAAAATATCCAAAGGTAAATTCCGCGGCAAGGGCCGCAAGCAATACCATTTCCCGCATATGTCCCCCTCCTTTTCCCTGTATCGGCGCTGTCAAAACGGCGGGCGGTTTCCTGCGCTTCGCTTCTATATCCGGAAGTATTTCTGCAAATCTCTGCTCCGTCCAAGCACCAGCATGGTTTCTTCGGCTTCCAGCATGATATCCGGAGAGACGGAGAGCTCCAGCTTTCCGTTTTTTTTGACGCCCATGATATTGATGTTGAATTTTTTTCGTATATCAATCTGACCGATTGTCCGGCCTGCCCAATTACCCGGAACCGGGATTTCAAACATGGCGTGCTCTTCATCGAGCTCGATATAGTCAAGGACATGGTCAGCGGTGTAGCGGATGGCCGTCCATTTGGCAAGCTGTTTTTCCGGGTAGACGATTTCATCCGCGCCGTTGCGCAGGAGGAATTTGGCCTGCACATCCCTGGCCGCTCTGGAAACCACCAGCCTGGCTCCCAGTTCTTTGAGCAGGGATGTTGTTTCCAGTGAATTTTGAAAATGGTTTCCGATAGCGACAATACACACGTCAAAGTTGCGGACTCCCAGGGATTCCATAAAATCCGGATTCGTGCTGTCGCCGATCTGTGCATTGGTCACATAGGGCAGTACATTGTCTACGCGTTCTTCCACTATGTCAACTGCCATGACCTGATGTTTTAGATGGTTCAAATGAATGGCAATGTGTTTTCCGAATCGTCCGAGGCCGATTAAAAGGATTGATTTCATAGATAATCAATGACCCTCCTTATACGTCTTTATCGTATCTGTATCATACGATAAAAGAGATAAAGAGGGTAAAAGAGTATTTGTATCTGTATTAAGATGGTCTAAAGATGCTAGAGCGTGTTTGAAAATTCATTCCCGCCATCTGCACGCCCCACTTTGCGGAATATTTGTGCCAAATTCACTTAACGCAGCCCGCTGCGCCGCGTTCATTTGGCACAAATCTCCCACAAAGCGGAACGCACATCTGGCAGAAAGCATTTTTCAAACACGCTCTAGTACAGCATTGCGTAAATAACGATGAATTCAGCGCCTGCTCTTTGCGCCAGCGCCGCGTTGTCGTCAGTCAACGATGCCACCGCATCGCCTCCCTCCTCCGCCTTGCCCTGACACAAATATCAGGCGCTGATATTCACCGTTATTTACGCAATGCTGTACTAGATGGCGGTCTCTTTCGCAGGTGATTTTGAAAATGGTATGGGCCCTTTTTTGCGCGGAGCCGGCCTACCTGTCCCGGCAGACCTGAAAAATATAGAATTTCAGATAGTAGGACGCGTCGTCCCCGCTCCAGAGGATGGGGTGATCAGGCGACTGGGCGCGGTATTCGACCTGGCGCAGGCGCCGGCGCGTACTGACAGCGGCCTGGCGGACGGCTTCTGTGAACAGCTCTGGCGTCATAAAGTGGGAGCAGGAGCAGGTGGCCAGAAAGCCTTCGTCCCTGACGAGCTTTAAGCCGCGCATGTTGATTTCACGGTAGCCCCTGACCGCGTTTTTGACAGAATTTCTCGATTTGGTAAAGGCCGGGGGATCGAGGATGACGACATCGAACTGTTCGCCCTGGGCTTCCAGCCTGGGGAGAAGCTCAAATACATCGGCACAGAGAAAGGATACCCGGTCTGAGAAACCGTTTAAGGCCGCGTTTTTAACAGCCTGGCGGATTCCATGCTCCGAGGCGTCAACCCCGATGACCTCCCTGGCTCCTGCGGCGGCCGCGTTGAGGGCAAAGGATCCGGTGTGAGTAAAGCAGTCAAGCACGCGCTTGCCGCGGCACAGCTTCTGTATGGCCAGCCGGTTATACTTCTGATCCAGAAAAAAACCTGTCTTTTGCCCGTCCATGACATCGACCAGATAGCGGATTCCGTTTTCGCGGATTTCGACATTGGTGTCAAAGGGCTCCCCGATGAAGCCTTTAAAGCGCTCCATGCCCTCCTTGAGGCGGACTTTTGCATCGCTGCGCTCATAGATGCCGCGGATTTTGACGCCGTCCTCTATAAGGACGTTCTGCAGGATGGAGAGGATGGCGGGTTTCAGGCGGTCGATTCCGAGTGCCAGGGATTCAACGACCAGCACATCGGAAAACTTGTCGATGACGATGCCGGGCAGGAAATCAGCTTCCCCGAAAATGATACGGCAGCTTTCGGTGTCCACGGTCTGCTTGCGGTATTCCCAGGCATTGCGGATTCTCATTTCCAGGAAAGCCTGGTCAATGACCGCGTCCTTCTTCCGGGACAGCATGCGGACCGTGAGGCGGGAGCGGGTGTTGATGAAGCCGTAACCCAGTATATAGCCGTCAAAGTCAGCTACAGTTATGATATCCCCGTTTTCAAAGCTTCCCTCGATGCGGTCAATTTCATTGTCATAGATCCACATGCCGCCTGCCTTTAAGGCGCGGGCCTCTCCTTTTTTTATATGAACGGTTGCAGGTGTGTTCATAGAGCCTCCTTTATGTTTGCATGTACTCCCTTCCAATACGCTTTAGTATACAGGAGCAGAGGGCAGGTAGCAAGAGAAAATCCGCGCTCTTCACACATTTATGATTATTTTTTCACACTTCCATCACAAAAGACTGATAAACTATGAACTGTAAATGAGAATGAGAAGAGGAATTAAGGAAAAAAGAGACGCTATAAATAGATATGGAAGGGAGAATGGATGATGTACGAAAATAATAACAGAAATGAAACTTATCAGGGCGGCGCGGGATCCGGAGAGGATCGGCTGGATCGGGATCTGAACTACACGGAAGGGGCGTATTCGGACAGCGCTTCTTCTCCGTACAGGAGACGCCAGACAGGCTGTTATGCTTCGGACAGCGGCGCGCGCTCATCAGACGGGCGGCCGGATCAGAGCTATATTCCTTCGGATTCCGGGTATGGGCGTACGAAGCGCGGAAGATATCTGCTGAAACGGACAGCGGGGATCGTGGCGGCCGGAGTGTTGTTCGGATGCGTGGCAGGCGGTGTGATGACCGGGGTGAACCGGTTATCGGAGCGCTATTTTGCAGAGAAGGAGAGGGCGGAGGTCCAGACAACCTCAGCGGATGAAAGCCTGCCCTTAGCAGAGGCAGCCATTCCGGCTCCGGTGATTTCCGTTTCCACGGGAAATGATGTGTCGGCGATTGTGGAAAAGGCAATGCCTTCTGTGGTGGCGATCAACAATAAGGTGGTTTACACGCAGGAGGACTGGTTCTTTGGCCGTCAGCAGTATGAGGTGCCGGGCAGCGGCTCAGGCATTATCGCGGGTGAAAATGACGAGGAGCTCCTGATCGTGACAAATAACCATGTGGTGCAGGATTCTTCCGAGCTGTCCGTAAATTTTATTGACAATACGAATGTAAAAGCAGCCGTAAAGGGAACGGATTCGGATTCCGATCTGGCGGTGATTGCGGTGCGGCTCTCTGATATCCCGGAGGAGACGAGGGCAAAGATTCAGATCGCGGATCTGGGAGATTCGGATGAGATGAAGCTGGGCCAGGGCGTCATTGCCATCGGAAATGCGCTCGGCCAGGGGCAGTCAGTCACAGTGGGCTATGTCAGCGCGCTCGACAAGGTGGTAAAGATTGACAATATGGATCGCACCCTGCTCCAGGTGGACGCGGCGATTAATCCCGGAAACAGCGGCGGCGCGCTTCTGAACATGCAGGGCGAGGTGATTGGGATCAATGCGGCGAAGTATGCGGATACGGATGTAGAGGGCATCGGATATGCGATCCCGATCTCGTTTGCAAAGGATATCATCAATGAGCTGATGACAAAGACCACCAAGATTGAGGTAAAGGAGGAAGAACAGGGCTACCTGGGAATTCAGCTCGAGAACATTGACAGCCGCATGGCCAGGGCGTACGGCATGCCGGAGGGAATCTATATTTACAAGATCGTGGAGGGCAGCGCGGCGGCAGCTTCGGATCTGCGGGAGCGCGATATCATCACAAAGTTTGACGGCGAGCGGGTGAAGACAGGGGATGATCTTCAGAGGATGCTGACGTATTACGAAGGCGGAACAGAAGTAACCCTGACCGTGCAGAGCCTGGAGAATGGATCCTATATAGAGCGGGAGGTTAAGATTACGCTGGGATTCAAGAAAGATAATGTACAGTAGGGAAATGGATGCGCGGCCTGCCCGGTGGGTGATCACGGGGCGGGCCGTTTTTGTCCGCCGCCGGATTTTCCGTTACAGTTCAGCCTTCCGGCTAAACTGCAACAAATGATGCACAGAAATTGTGCCTTCTGCACAATTTCGCGCTTGCTGCCCTCGGGTTTTCTGTGACCTTCGCTCACAAAAAACACCTCGCAGAGTCGAAGGCTGAACTGTTAGGATTTTCCTGCAAAAGACAGTGAAAGCACTGGAAACAGAAGCAAAATTATTGTATACTGATAGAAACGTGCAGACAAAGCAGACATGAGGAGGCGCTATATGCAGGAAAAGGATACGCAGCAGGATGGACAGGAGACGTTTGAAAAGATTTGCTATGTCTGCCGCCGTCCGGAGAGCAAGGCGGGACCGATGATCAGTATGCCGGGCGGGATGAATTTCTGTCATGCCTGTATGCAGAAGGCGTTTGATTCTGTGACACAGGGCGGGATTGATTTCAGCAAGCTTCAGAATATGCCCTATATGAATCTGAATTTGAGCGATATTTCCGGCCTTGCGCCGGGAGCGGCGGAGATTCCGCAGAAGAACAAGGTTAAGAAAAAGGGGACGGAAAAGAAAAAGCCGGAATTTACCATGAAGGACGTTCCGGCCCCGCACCGGATCAAGGCGCGCCTGGATGAGTATATTATCGGGCAGGAGAAGGCGAAGAAGGCGATCTCCGTTGCCGTGTATAACCATTATAAGCGGGTGTTCCTTAAGGGGCAGGAGACGGAAAAGGACGATGAGGTTCAGATTGAGAAGTCAAATATTCTGATGCTGGGCCCCACGGGAAGCGGGAAGACGTATCTGGTAAAGACGCTGGCCAGGCTTCTTGACGTGCCGCTGGCCGTCGCGGACGCGACCTCTCTGACAGAGGCCGGCTATATCGGCGACGATATTGAGAGCGTGGTGTCAAAGCTTTTGGCAGCGGCGGACAATGATGTGGAGAAGGCCGAGCACGGCATTATTTTTATTGACGAGATTGACAAGATTGCCAAAAAGAAGAATCTTACGAACCGGGACGTGAGCGGGGAGTCCGTGCAGCAGGAGCTTTTAAAGCTTCTGGAGGGAAGCCAGATAGAGGTTCCGGTGGGCTCAAACCAGAAGAATGCCCTGACGCCGCTGGCGACGGTGAACACGGATCATATACTCTTTATCTGCGGCGGGGCTTTTCCGGATCTGGCGGATATCATCAAGGAGCGGTTATCCCGCTCTGTGGGCATGGGCTTTAATGCGCGCCTGCGGGATGAGTACGATGAGGATCCGGATCTGTTAAGCCGGGCCACGACAGAGGATCTGCGCGCCTTTGGCATGATCCCGGAGTTTTTGGGACGTCTGCCGGTGCTGGTTCCCCTGCACGGCGTGACAAAAGAGCTCCTGGTGCGGATTTTGAAGGAGCCGAAGAATGCGATCATAAAGCAGTATGCCCGCCTTCTGGAGCTCGACGAGGTGAAGCTGGTTTTTGAGGACGGCGCCCTGGACTGGATCTCGGAGGAAGCGCTTAAGAAACAGACAGGCGCCCGGGCGCTGCGCGCCATTATTGAAGAATTTATGCTGGATATCATGTATGAGATTCCCAAGGATCCGAATATCGGCTCTGTGGTAATCACGAGATCCTATCTGGAAAAATGCGGCGGCCCCATGATCGAGATGCGGGGGCAGGGATGACGGCGCATCTGAGCATCCCTGCCGGGGCGTACACAGTTACAGACAGCCGCGGGCCCCGCTGCGCCGTCGCATCGCAGACGCACAGATGGAGACGACTATCAGGCGTTTTTACCCGCGAATTCATGCAATACTTGAGCTATTCCCGCATGGCTAGAAAGGACTGGTACAGGTTCAGCGTCCCGTAGCCCCATTCCCGGTTCGGGTAGGTGAGGCTGGGATTGCGGTCCGCTCCGCGGATCAGGATGGATTTGGCGATCAGGGTGTTGATGCTCATGTGGTTGCCGCCAAGAACGGCCCAGGACAGCAGATTGGCCGCCGCGCCGGCCGTATGGGCCGCCGCAATGGAGGTTCCGGTCATGTCAAAGCGCTGCTGTGGCACACTGATGGCGACTCCCGGGGCCGCCAGCTCGGGCTTAATGGCGCCGCCCCTTGCAAATCCGCGGCTGGAGTGGATGTAGATGCCGTTGCTGCGGTGGTTGTAGGCCGCTGTGGTGATAGGGCCGGGCGTGTTGCCGGGATCGGTTATGGTGGTGTCAGGATTGGACTGGAGAAAAAAGGTGTCCTCTGACAGAAAGCCGTGTACAGGGAGCCACATGTGGTACTGGCCCTCAATGAACAGGGAATTATAGACCCGGATATGCCACAGGCCGGGAGCCGGATCCTCAAAGCGCATGATAATAAGCTGGCTTCCCGTGGCCAGCTCAGAGGTGGTATAGGTCAGGTAAATGACTGTATCCTCAAGCAGGAAATGGATCTCGCGTTCCAGGGTGACAGAGATGGGAACCCGGCTGATCTCCTCGCCGGAGGGGGATAAAAAGCCCACGGAGTAGAGCTCGGATTCACGGGCCCACAGCTCTAAGGTAAAGCCCCGTTCGTCATTTCCCACCCGCATTTCCACATCCTCATAGTCCTCCTGGGCGGAGATATGCCCCAGATAGTGGTGGCCGCGGCCTGTTTCATTGCCGGCGGCCAGGACGAATATCTGTCCCGGGTTTGAGATCTGTTCGGTTATGTACTGGGCCAGGGGGGAGGTGCCGTCGTGGCTGCCCATATTGGTGCCCGCGCCGACCAGGATTGTGATGGGAAGCTTATGGCGGCGGGCGGAGAGAAGCAGGAACTTGATTCCCAGCATGATATCATTTTCCTGGTAGGCTTCCGCGTCCGGGGAGATGAGATAAAAGTCCCGCAGATATTTCTTGGCCCCCTTTAGCCGTACAATGACGAGTTCCGCTTCGGGCGCCGCGCCCGTAAAGTCCGGGACGCCCGCGCCGTTTCCCGCGGCGATGGCCGCCATGGCGGTTCCATGTCCGTTTTCGTCGCGGGAGGGAACAATGGAAAACGGATCGTCGCTGCGAAGCGCTTCGTTGATTTCCTCACGTGAAAAGACGGTTCCGTAGTGAATGTTGTCAAAAAGGGTTCCGGTTAAAAGCCCGTTTCCCTCAATGGTCTGATCCCATATCTCGAGGATTTTCGTGGACCCGTCCGGGTTGCGGAATATGGGATTTAAGTAATCGATGCCGGTATCGATGATGCCGATAGCGGTGCCGCGCCCTCTGTAGCTCAGACGGGGCTGATCAAAGGCTTTCAGGATTCCGGCGCTCTCCATGCTTCCAGAATCGAGGAGGGAGTAGAGATTTGGAATGGAATCATAGCCGTCGCGTATAAAGGATAAGGGCAGGCTTTTTGCGAGCGGGCGGTGGACCACCATATATTGGCTGTTCACGAAGTCATAGCAGATATCCTGTCTGGACAGCAGGTCGTTCAGGGAAAAGGAGTAATAGCGGTAGATGAAGTCCGCAAGCTCTTCAGAGGCGGGGTTTATGTCACAGGGCATGGGAAATTCCTTAAATTGGTTTTTATTAATATATGCGCAGCGGGGAAAAATATTGTTGGAAAAAAGAGCGGCCGTTCAGGGCGCCTGAACGGCCGCGAAAGAGTCAGTGATGTGCTTCCGGAATCTCACAAAATCAGCCACAAAGGCAGGTGCAGAGAGATTCCGAGAGTACATAATAAGCGATGGGAGGAAGGAATATGGTATTTTTAGGGCTGACAGCCGGTTTGTCCGGCCTGGATCTGTTTCTGAAGGGAAGAATTGAGGCGCAGGATGCGTCGGCGTTTCCGAAGGATTTGGAAGGGACCAACGGGAGGATCCGGCTTTACCAGAACCACAATCAGGGCTTCTGCTTTGGGAAGCTGGGGAACTATAAGGAGCTGACAAAGCAGCTTCCGCTCATTTCCACATCGGCGTCGGCGGGGATGCTTGTCTGGACGCTTACAAGGCAGAGCCGCTTTCCGGATCGGCTGGGTCTTTCCCTGATCACGGCCGGGGGGCTGAGCAATCTTTATGACCGCATGAAACGCGGGTATGTGGTGGATTATTTCAGCGTTCAGGCCGGATGGCTGAAAAAGGTGGTTCTGAATGTGGCTGATGTCTGTATTTTTACAGGGGCGGTTTTGCTGTGCGTATCGGGATTGTTTGGGAAGAGACGTAAGGGGAAGAAGAGGAAGGGGTAAAGCTTCCCCTTACATTCCAGGTTTACTGTTTTCCGGAATGTCCCCGCTTCGTCGCGCCCCACGCGCCGATGGCAGTCGCAAAGGCGGCGTGCGGCGGAATGATGAAGTTTACATGGAAGATATCCTGCATGCGGTTAAACACGTCAAAGGTAGTCCTGGCAGGCGCGAGGCAGGCCAGGGAGCCGGTGAGCACCACATCGCGGACCGCGTCGCCGGCGAGGGCAAAGACAGCCATCACGCCAATATTTTCATAGATCATATTAAAGAGAGCAGCAGCCATGTCCTCGTCCGTGGCGCTGCTTTTGATTTTCCCGAAATTGGCGGCGGTCAGCTCCGAATTAAGCGCCGGGATCTCGGCGTCCAGGAGATCGCCGATGCGCAGATCCGCCATGGCGCGATCGCCGCGGCCGGCCATTTCGGCCAGGGCCGGGATCTCGGTTTGGTGAAGAAAACGGGAGGCCAGGCCGGATAAGGTCCCCCCGCCGATGCCGCTGCCCCCGAGATGCATACAGCCGCTCTCGCCGGCCCTTACAAAGGCGGTTCCGGTTCCCATGCTGACAACAAGCGCCTCTTTAAGGCCCGCCAGACGTAAGCCGCCCTGTCCGATGGCGTCAAGCTCCAGGGCGCGGAAGGTGGGGATGCCAAGGAGATCGCCGGTAAAGAAGCTGGAACCCAGGCCGGTGAGGGTGATGTCTGTGAGATCTGCAAGGGAGAGGCTGTGTTCGTGCATAAAACGGCCCAGCGCGCCGAATGCGCTGGTTCGAGGATCACCCGCGCGGATTTGGAGCGTGCCGAGAAGATCGCCGGATTGTGTAAATCCGACGGCTTTGGTTGTGGAGCCGCCGATGTCGATGGAAATGGATGCGTTCATGTTTGTTCTCCTGTTTTGGTGTGAAATTTGGGGGCGTCGGTTTTTTACTATTATATATCGGGAGAGGGGATTTCGCAAGCGGGGAGGATGTGAAAAGGCCGCCAGCGGCAGGTTCTATATCCAACGGAACCCCGCTCCCGCTCGGAGAAAAGCGCAGCGGGGGTTCGTCGGATATGCAGCCTGTTCCCGGCGTCCTTTTCCCGGCTCTCCCCCGGCCAGCATTATTTGTGTAGATCTATCCAAAGAGTTTATATGATGGAATAGCAGCATCTAAACCGTACAATCTGTTGACAGAAAAGCCTAAATATTGTAGAATCGAAGCATTATCTATAATCTTAATAAAATGGGGGTTGATTTTTTTTGGATTCAGGCGACTCGATACAATTATTGATTTTACTTTTCTTATTAGCATTGTCTGGCTTTTTCTCTTCGTCTGAGACAGCGCTTACGACGGTGAATAAGATCCGCATGCGGACTCTGGCGGATGCCGGGGACGGCAGGGCTTTGTTTGTCCTGAAGGTGATCGGCAACCCGAGTAAGATGCTCAGCGCGATTCTGATTGGCAATAATATCGTAAATCTGTATGCCTCTTCTCTCTCTACCATGCTGGCTACAAAATTGTGGGGCAATGAGGCGGTGGGACTGGCGACCGGCGTACTGACTCTGCTGATTCTGGTCTTTGGCGAGATTACGCCCAAAACGCTCTCTACGATTTCCGCGGAAACGATTGCGCTTCGCTTTGCGAGGATTATATATATGCTGATGGTGGTACTCACGCCGGTGATTGCGGTGGTCAACCAGCTCTCTTTTATGGTTCTGCGGCTTCTGCGCGTGGATCCGAATAAAAAGGCGGAGGGGATCACAGAGGATGAGCTGCGCACGATTGTGGAGGTCAGCCATGAGGAAGGCGTGATTGAATCGGAAGAGAAGAAGATGATCAACAATGTGTTTGATTTCGGCGATTCGGTTGCGAAGGATATCATGGTTCCGCGCATTGACATGAGCTTTGTGGATGTAAACGCCGCTTATCCGGAACTGATGGATCAGTTCCGCGAGGAGAAATACACGCGTTTTCCTGTTTTTGAGGAGACGACGGATAATGTGATTGGCGTGATTAATATTAAGGATATCTTTCTGGGCGGCGATGTGGAGGACTTTTCGGTGCGGAAGTTCCTGCGCCAGCCGCTGTATACGTATGAGTTTAAAAAGGTGTCTGAGCTGATGATGGAGATGCGCAAGACGGATGTGAATATCGTGATTGTGCTGGATGAATACGGCGCGACGGCAGGGCTTATCACGCTGGAGGATATGCTGGAGGAGATCGTGGGCGAGATCCGGGATGAGTACGACGGCGACGAGGAGGAGCTGGTGAGGGAGCTTGGCGAATACGAGTATGTGGTAGAGGGCTCGATGAAGCTGGACGACTTAAACGACCGGCTGGGGCTCTCGCTGGAGTCTGAGGATTATGATTCCATCGGCGGGCTGGTGATCGGATATCTGGATCATCTGCCGGAGGAGGGGGAGGATGTGACGATCGGAAATGTCCGTCTGGTGGTCGAGCATGTGGAGAAGAACCGGATTGACAAGATTCATGTGTACATTCTGGAATCCCCGGAGGAGGAGAAGGAGAGCGCGCCGGAGGGGGAATAGAGGCTGCAGGGGGATTGGAAGGAAGCAGGAAAGGACACAGTAGGTAAAAAGAAACGCAGATGAGGATCCGGCAGCTTGATTTTCCCATGGTTGGCTCCTTTTTGCCATGTTTTGGTCTGGGTATATTAAAAAAGGGACAGATATTCAGCCGTGGTTCGTAATATCTGTCAGGTTGTTTCCAGAAAGAACCTGAAATACAATAATCATTATAATTTAAGGAGGAATTGGCTATGAAAATACTATTTATGGACTGGCCGTTTATTGGCCGGGGGGGGGGTACAGGAAGCATTTACATCTGAGGGGCACAGCCTAATCAGCTTTCCGTTTGAGATTAGCGAAAGTAAATTCTATGGAGATGAGGAATTTGAGCGGTCATTGTCAGAGACGTTGCACAGGGAAACGCCCGATATTGTATTTCAGGTAAATTATTTCCCTGTAGTTTCAAAGGTTTGCAATAAAGAGCATATCCGGTATGTTTCATGGATTTATGACAGTCCGTACTGCATGTTGTATTCTCAAACGGTAGTTAACCCATGCAATGTGATTTATATATTTGATAAGACGGTTTATCTTCAGTTTCACAATGCAGGTATTTCCACAGTATATTACATGCCTTTAGCGGTCGATACAAAACGCCTGGATCAGATGGATCGACCGATGCAGCTGCCCTTCATCTACGATATTTCGTTTGTTGGTTCATTGTATTTGGAAAAAGATAATATATATGATCAGATGTGTTCCGTTTTGCCGGATTATACAAAAGGGTATCTGGATGGACTAATAGCCGCTCAGTTGAAAATACAAGGGTATAATTTTATTGAGGAATCTTTAGCTCCCATTATACAAGATCTGAGTAAGAAGGTTTCTTTAAAGAGCAGCGATCCTTATGATGATTGTATGGCCAGGGAAGAATATTTTTACGCACAGTATATTATCAATAAGAGGATTACAGCCATTGAGCGTATTGATTTATTGGATGCGGCGGCGCAGAGGTATGAGGTTGATTTATTTACCCACTATAAGGGATTTTGTTCGCCGAACCTGCATAATCATGGGTATGTTGATTATGACAACGGGATGCCGCGGGTATTTAAACAGAGTAAAATTAATCTGAATATTACGCTACGCAGTATTCCAAGCGGTATTCCGCTCAGGGCCTTTGATATTATGGGTGCTGGAGGGTTCCTGCTTAGCAATTTTCAGGCAGATTTTCTAGATCTGTTTGTGCCGGGGGAAGATTTTGTTATATTTGAAAGTAAGGAAGATTTTATAAAAAAGATTGATTATTATTTAACATATGAAGATGAGCGGAAAGCAATTGCAAGGAACGGACATGATAAGATTGCTGCCAGACATACGCTCAGGCATCGGATTAAGGAAATGCTGGATTTTTTGTGAGACATATGTTAAAGATAGCATTTATATATGCTGTATTGCAGGAAGCCCCTTATGAAACGCTTTTCATTTAGAAGTTCTATTATACCTCCATACCGTCAGAAGGGGAATAGACTGCCCTCTTCCGTTATGCAGTCCGCTGCGGGAGGGATCTGCATACGGAAGAGGGCAGAGGCGGAGATATTTGGATTGTAATGAGTCAGGGACTGTCACGGAATTGCCTGTAAATCGTTCTTCAGCTTATCATTCCGCCGATGGTTCCGCTGCCTGCGCACATGGCAAAGATGAGGATGAGCTCTCTTGGGCTGGCTCCGATCTGTTTTTTGATCAGGAACGAGGTTCCGAGGAGGATAAGGAAATAACATGCCCCGGCCGCGAAGCCCCAGAGGAAGCGCTTAAAGCGCGACAGCTTTCCGGCGACAATGCCGGAGATGAAGCAGGAGAGAACGTAGATTACGTTGATTCCGATCTCGACCTGCGGCTCGGTTAGATGGAACCGGTACAGCCCGAATGCCAGCAGAACGAGAAACAGGGCGGTGAGGATGTAGGAGGTAAAAAGAGCGCGGATGAGGATCCGGTAGCTTGATTTTCCCATGGTTGACTCCTTTTTATTGTGTTCTGGTCTATGTATATTCAAGATGCGGGACGGATATTCGGACATCCGTCCCGGAAAGATTCTTTGGCGGTTCAGCTTTTTATTCACGCGAGCAATGAGCCAAGTGAGCATGCCTGCCTGCCCATTTGGCGACTCCATGTAGTTTCGTCATATATTGACTATAGTTCACATGCAGCGCAGGGAGCTGTTAAGAAATATCTTGTGAATAGTAACTCTGGCTTAAAAGCCCCGGGATTTTTGCTTCCATGTTACTGTAATTTATGTTATACTAAATAGCGGCAGAATGCAGGTATTATTTTAGGAAAAAACAAAGAGAAAGCTGTCAGGAAACAGGATTTTTAAGTTTTATCAGAGAAGACGTGATGAGATAAAACGTAACTACATGGAAAAGCCGGGCAGGCGCTTGACAGACATAAGATTGCATCATGTATGATGTATGCTGTTTTAAAAAGCAGAGTGCTGAAAGTAAATCGTTTTATACCGCATTTGCCTCACAGGCTGTTAATGGCCAATGAGTATTTGGCTGTGTATGTTGGCCTGAATATTATCGGACAATACAGAATCAGCGATGGATTAGAGGAGCCGGAGAGCCGGCTGATTCTTCCGGTTACTTATCATGAAATGGATTCAGAAGAAAGTGATTTTCTGGATAATTTGTGCAAGGCATTATATTATTTGCGTTACAGGCTCCGGAATATGGATATATTTGCGTATGCTAATATTTTGTTTTTTATCGAAAAGTATACGGACACAAGACAGCAGGACACCCCGTCTCATGAAAGGCCGCTCATATGAAACGCATCTCATTAGAAGCTCTTTTATCCCTCCACGCCGCCGCCGGCGCTCCCTACAGCGCCCAGTACCAGACCATTCTGGGGCTTCTTGAGGCCGGGGAGGCGAAGCCGGTGAAGGCGTCGGGCTTAAACGGGAAGAAGCCGGCCCTGTACCGGGAATATTGGCTGGCGGATCCGGCGGAGGATGACGGCGATCGGAGGGAGGAGCTGCTTTATAAGCTGTCGCCGCTGATCGACGTGGATTATTATCTGAAGCACCCGGCCGCATACAGGCGGGACCGGGAATATGTGCTGCTTCTCAGCGATTTTCTGCTGCATCGCCGGGAGCTTTTGAAGACGCAGGAGTCGATGAATGAGAGGAGCTTTGAGATCTGGGCGCGCGAGAAGTTTCTGTCAAGGGAGCAGGGGCCGGCGGTGCTTAAGCGGTGCGGCCTGAATCTTTCGTTTCTGAACCTGTATCCGACCACGGAGCCGCTGGCGTACTATGCCCACACGAGGGCTGTGCCGCAGAATCTTCTGATTCTGGAAAACAAGGATCCGTTTTACAGTATGCGCCGTTTTCTCCTCGAGGGCGGGAAGCGGCTTTTTGGCGTGGAGGTGGGAACCCTGATTTACGGGGGCGGCAAGGGGATTTGGCGCTCGTTTGAGGAGTTCAGCCTGCAGGCGGAGCCGTATATGAGGGAGGCCGGGAACCGGATCCTTTATTTTGGGGATCTGGACTGCGAGGGCATCGTGATCTATGAGAATCTGGCAAGGCTGTTTGAGGGCCAGTGGGAGATCCGGCCGTTTGCCCCGGCCTATGAGGCCATGCTCTCGAAGGGCAGGGCCGTTCCCGCGCTTCCGCTTATGAAGGAGGGGCAGAACCGGAAGATGAGCGGGCGCTTTTTTTCGTTTTTTTCGGAGGAAACGCGTAAGGAGGCGCAGGCGCTCCTTAGCGGCGGGCGGTATATTCCGCAGGAGATTTTAAATAGTTCGGATTTAAAGAGTCTGGAGGGGATGGCGGATCATGCAGTATGAGTTTCTGAAGCAGTTTCCGAGGCGGATGAAGAATGTGGGCCTGTTTGCGGTCCTGACGGCGCAGGGGATCCAGAAGACGACCTGGAAGCAGTACGGGTTCGCGCGGTTTGACGAGCAGATGAACCTGATTATGGCGGTTCTTTTGTATATCATGGAGCAGTCCTTAAAGGAGGAGAACTGCACCATGGACGATATCGGGGCGTATATCGATTCCCTGAATGCGCAGCATTTCGGAAAGCCGGTTTCGTATGAGGAATGCAGGAATCTGGGGGATTTTATAGTAAATGTGGTTTTGTCCAATGAGGGCAGGGCCATGTATTTTGACGGCTATGATTTTGAACGGAACGCTTATCAGATCATGCATATCCATTATGTGGCCAACCGCGTTGTGTATCTGGATCAGGAGGTGAAGCGCACTTCCTATTATCTGACGGACGACGGATATGGCCTTCTTTTGTCTACGCTGGAAATTGAGAGCAATTTAAAGCTGACCATCCATGAAATGATCTTTCAGTTACACCTGGAAAAACAGAGCTACGATAAGGCTGTGGATGACATTAAAAATGTGTTCAACCTTCTTCGGATTCAGATGCAGAAGATTCAAGAGGCCATGGGGAGGATCCGCCGCAATGCGCTCGACTATTCGGTGAAGGATTACGAGGCGATTCTTCTGGAAAATCTGGAGACGATCAGCGATACGGGGAGGAAGTTCCAGGACTACCGCGATATGGTCAAAAAGCGCGTGAAGGAGCTGGAGGAGCAGAATATCAATGTGAAGCGCTTAGACCCAGAGGATGTGGAAAAGCTCGGACACCTGCGGGTGATTGAGACGTATTTAGGCAGGGCTATTGACGAGCACCAGCGGATCCTGGGCGGCCATTTTGATTTGAAATCGCTCTATACAAGGGAACTGGAGGCGCTCTCGCAGATGTCGTTCATTAAGCGGTTCCCGCTCCGGACAGCCCTGTATGACAAGGTGCTAAAAAAGCCCTCGTCCCTGGAGGAGCTGGATTATTTTCTGCGCCCCTTGTTTGGGCGGGAGCCGGATAAGAGCTACAATCCGAACCAGGCGTTCCGCTTCCAGCGGATGAGCCGGAGGCGGGAGGCGGACGAGTACGGAGAGGAGGCGCTTGATTTTGACGAGGGCACCTGGAGAGCAGAGCAGGAACGCCGGCGGCGTGAGAAGAGGCTTAAATATGAGGGGTGCCTGGCCTGTCTTCTTGATTTTGCCATGGAAAAGGGCGGGGGCTCTTTAAAGGAGCTGGCAGAACGGCCCCTAAGCGGGGAGGAGAGGCGCAGGCTGATTCCCAGTGTGGAGATTTTTAAGGAGATCATGGTGGAGCTTATCAAAAGCCAGCGCATTGATCTGGAGGCGCTTCGCAGGGAAAAGAGCGAGTTTATCCAGGAAGCTTCGCACGAATTTCAGCTAAATGAAATGCTGTTATCCCTGACGGAAAAGAATGCGCGTTTTGAACCGCTTAAGGGGCTTGTGGTTTACCGGATGGAGGACGAGGAGTGCGCCGTGTTTGACGGGGCGCAGGATGAGGCGGGCGGGAGGAAGCGGATCCGCTGTTCCAATGTGTGGATTGAGGCGCTTCTGTAACCGGCAATATGTGGATCATGAAAGCATTCCGGGAGTCGGGCGGCATGTTCCAGTTGGAGTACATAAACAGAGAAGGGAGGGGGAGGCGATGGCATACGAGATGGAGGAGATCCGGCTGAGCCAGGAAATTTTTTACTATCTTCTGGAGCATCACGAGCTGCGGGAGGAGAAGGAGGCGGCGCTTTATAAGGCTTATGCGGAGCGGGAGGAGGTGCAGAACCTCGTCAAGTCACAGGGGGAGATTGCGCGCAGCAATATTGAGCGGTATGGGGATGTGATCTACCTGATTCCAAAGGAGGAGAATGATTTCCTCGGGTTTTCCAAGGCGCAGCTTAAGGCCGCGCTCTGCCGCTCCGGGGCGGTGGACCGCGATTATTACCTGTCCCAGTTTGTGATCCTGACGCTTTTAACGGAGTTTTTTGACGGGCAGGGCAGCAGCAGTAAGTCCAGGGAGTATATGCGCGTGGGAGAGTTGCAGAACTGTATCTCCGCACGTTTAAAAGAGGGGGCGGAGTATGAAGGCCAGGAGGAGGCCGCCCGGGCGGGGATTGATTTTGCCGCGCTGTATCAGGCGTATGAATCCCTTAAGTCCGATGAAAAGGGCTCGCGCGCCCGCACGACCAAGGAGGGCTTTCTGCACGGCATCCTGCTGTTTCTGCAAAAGCAGGGCCTGATTGAGTATGTGGAACAGGATGAGATGATTAAAACAACGAGAAAGCTGGATCATTTTATGGATTGGAATCTGCTGAACCAGAATCATGTGAAGCGCATTTTTAAGGTGCTGGGGGTGCGGGAGGATGAGTAAAATACAAGCAATTCGCCTGATTAATGTGAATTATAACCACAATTCGATCCGTATCAGCGACGAGTGCTTTGAGCTTGGCGGCGAGAGCACCCTGCTTTCGCTGCGCAACGGAGGCGGAAAGAGCGTGCTGGTGCAGATGCTTCTTGCGCCTTTTGTCCATAAGCGCTACCGCGACATGAAGGATCGCGCGTTTGCGGACTATTTCACCTCCGCAAAGCCGTCCTTTATACTGGTTGAGTGGGCGCTGGACGACGGCGCTGGATATGTGACGGCGGGCCTGATGATCCGGCGGAGCCAGGAGACAGGCGGGGAGACGGATGAGGAGCTGGAGATCACGTCCCTGATCAGCGAATACCAAGAGCCCTGCATCCAGGATCTGCGCCATCTCCCCGTGGTGGAAAAGCGGAAAAAAGAGGTTGCGCTTCTCGGCTTTGGCGCCTGCCGCCAGCTTTTTGAGAGCTATAAGCAGGA
Source organism: Otoolea muris (assembly GCF_943193115.1). Lineage (NCBI taxonomy): Bacteria > Bacillati > Bacillota > Clostridia > Lachnospirales > Lachnospiraceae > Otoolea > Otoolea muris. The sequence continues at coordinate 115,994 of NZ_CALPCY010000007.1, read as the reverse complement.
TCGCGGGATGAAATTTTATTATTATGATATGAACCAGCCTGCCCAGTCCAGGCAGTATTTTGACAGGCTGTTGGAATACCGGATCCATTATAAGGAATGGGAAAATATCATTAAGCGGATCAATCTCAAGGAATCGGGGCTGTCCGAGCTGTTTCTCGACTGTAAGGATGAAAAGGGGCTTGTGGAGAAATGGTTTCTGTACGCCATTGAGAATAAGCTGAATAAGGACAAAAGCCGCGTAAAGGAGTTCCAGGAGCTTGTGGGCAAGTATGCGGGGCTTTATAAGGACAACCGCTCGAAGATCAAACGCCGCGATACGATCCGCCTGTTTGAGGAAGAGGCCCAGACCGTGCGGGCCGGGGCGCTGGCGTACCAGAAGGCCGGGGAGGAGGTTTCGTCGCAGGAGAACCGGATCGCCTGCTTTATCCGGGAAATGGAGCGCCAGAGGAAGCGTTTTGAGGACGCGGACGAAGGGCTTGAGCAGGAATTACAGGGAATCCGTGATGAGATGATGCGCGTTCAGTACGAAAAGCTGTCGCGCAGGATCCATGAGCTGGAGGATAAAAAGCGGTTCCATATGGGAAACCGGGATATGTACGGGATCGAGCGGGAGGCGCTTGAGCGGGAGGCCGCGCGTATCACGCGCAGGCTTCACCTCCTGTCGTGCGCGGGGCAGCAGGAGACGGTCGAGGAGGAGCGGCGCGAGCGCGATTTTGCGGCTTCGCGCCTGGAGCTGTGCGCCAGAAGGAACGCGGATCTGGAGCCGGAGCGGATGAGCCTGGGCCGCAGCCTGCGGCGGTATTACCGGCAGGAATGGGATCGCGCGGAGAGCCTTCTTACACAAAACCGCGATAAGAGAAAAGAGAACGCAGAGCGGACCGGATCCGAGCAGGAACGGCTTTCCCGGCTCATGGAAAAAGCCCTTGAGGCCGCGTCGGGGCAGGGGGCGCTTGAAAGCCGCGTGGAGAGCTTTGACGCGTCGGAGCGGGAATTTAACGGCCGTTACGGGGAAAGCCTGGCCCGGAACATGCTGGGCGAATACCCGCCGGGCCTTCTTGAGATCCGCCGCGGCGAGTATGAAAAGGAGCTTCAGGCGTCGGCGCGCGAACGGGCGGACTTAAAAAAGAAGCTTGATGCCTCAAGGGAGCTGGTGAGGAAGCTGGAACGCGATCTGGAAGACAGAAAGGAAGAGCAGCTCCGCCGTACAGCAGCGCTCTCCGAGCAGGAGAGGAGGAAGGCGCAGTATGAGGAGGAGCTCTCCGCGCGGCGCGTGATCATGAAGTATCTGGATCTGGAGGAAAAGCATCTGTTTGACAGAGAAGGGATTCTGAATGCGTCGGAGCGCCGGCTTTTGGAGATCGAGGCCCTGTGGCGCGGCCTGGAACGGGAGAGGGATGGGCTGGAGACAGAGCTTAAGCGCCTGATAAGCGGAGAGTGCCCGGAGCTTTCACAGGAAATGAAACAGGCATTTGCCGACGCGGGGATCCATCTGGTCTACGGGATGGAGTGGCTTAAGAAAAACGGGTACGGGGAGAGCAAAAACCGGGAGCTGATACAGAACAATCCCTTCCTCCCCTATGCCCTGATTATGACCAGGCAGGAGATTGCAGGGCTGAAAACAGGGCTGGGGGGCATGTTCACCTCCTTCCCGATCCCCATCATTGAGCGAGGGCAGCTTGAACAGCCGGGGCGGGAGGGACAGGGCCCTCTCATTCCATGCCAGAGCGTCAGCTTTTATGTGCTGTTTAACGAGGGCCTCTTGAATGAGGAGGAGGTTGAGCGCCTGACAGAGGAAAAGGAACGCCAGATCCGGAAAAAGGAGGAGGCGGCCGCCGTCCGCAAAAGGGAGCACCGGGAGTATATGGAGCGCCAGGAACGCCTGCGCGCCCAGAGCGTGACGGAGCAGGTGTGGAAAGAGACGGAAAAAGAGCTGGAAACCCTGCGGGAATCACTTGCCGGGCTCCGGGAAGCCCTCATACAGCAGCGCGCCGCGCTGACAGAGGAAAAGGCCGGGATTGGGCGCCTGGAGAACGGGATCCGCCTGTGCGGCGAGAACATCAGCCGGCAGAACAGGAGGATGGAGGACTTTGACCGTCTTTGCAGCGCCTTTGCCCGCTATGAGGAGGATAAAAAAGCGCTGGAGGCGCTCAGACAAAAGCGCAGACGTCTGGAGGAACAGCAAAAACTGTCGGGAGAGCGCCTGGAACGCTTAAAGGAAGAGGCCAGGACACTGGACTCCGAATCCCATTTGCTGAACCGGGAGAGCGAACGCTTAAAAGAGCGCCTCTGCCGCTACGAGGGCTGCGGCGGGCCGGGGGAGGAAGAGGAAAAAGGAGGGGACGACAGACGGCCTGAGGAGGAAGAGGAAAAGGGAGGAGACAGGCAGCTTAAGGAGGAAGAGGAAAAGGGAGGAGACAGGCAGCTTAAGGAGGAAGAGGAAAAGGGAGGAGACAGGCGGCTTAAGGAGGAAGAGGGAGGCGAAGGTGAAAACGGCGTACAGACAGAGGCGGCCGGGCATAAAGACGCCGACGCATCCCCCAAAGCGGATTCAGAAGAGCGGATTCATGAAATGGAGGCGCGGTTTGAGGCAATCACAGCCGGCTTTTCCATGGAACAAAGGGAGCTGGAGCGGCAGAGTAAAAAGAGTCTGGAGCGTTTTTTAAAGGCAGAAAAAGCCTTACAGCGCCTGCAGGAGAAATACAGCCTTCCCGACGGCGCGTGGGAGGCGATCCGCTACAGCCGTGAGGAGGAGAGCCATCAGGAAGCGCTCCTTAAAGAGCGCGAAAAGACAATCCGCGAAAAGGAAGCGCTGTGGGGACAGGAGGATAAGCATACGGCGGTCGCGGCAAATGAGATAAAGGATGTGCAGAGCCGGATGGAGCGGGAATGCGGCCAGTCCGCCGCCCTTCCCAGAGAGGAGATACAAAGCCAGGACTTTGACGCCCGGATACAGAAGCTCTCGTATCTGGAGCGGGAGAAGGAAACAGAGCGGGCGGCGCTTTCAGAGCGCCTTACATGCTTTGGCGAGATCCTGACCGCCCTGGCCGAATACGACGCGCTCCCCGCGCGGGAGGAAATAAGCTGGGACACAGACATCGCAGAGCTGTCCGCAAAAGGCTTAAGGGATTTTAAAGGAATCCTGATCCGCGATTACCATCATCTCCTCAAAGCGCTCCAGGAGGGCAGGGAGCGCCTGACCGCGGCCTTAAACCGGATGATCCGCAGAGACGAGTTCCAGGACGATTTTTACCGGAAGCCCCTGGAATCCATGCTGGAGCTGACAGGCGAGGTTTCCCTGGCGCTGGAACAGCTTGACACCACGATCGCATCCTATGACAGCCTGATTGAAAAGCTGGAGGTGGACATTTCCATCGTGGAAAAGGAGCGGGACCGTCTGGTAGATATTCTGGAGGAATACGTCCATGAGGTCCATCGGCATATGGGCCGGATTGACAAAAATTCAACGATCACGGTCCGCAGCCGCCCTGTAAAAATGCTCAGGCTGCAGATCCCGGCGTGGGAGGACAACGCCGAACTCTACCACATGAGGATGCAGGATCTTCTGGACGAGGTAACTCACAGGGGCGTAGCCCTGTTTGAAAAGGGAGAAAATGCCCAGGAATATTTCGGAACCCGCATCACAACCAGGAATCTGTACGACACAGCGATCGGGCTCGGAAACGTGCAGATCCATTTATTCAAAATCGAGGAGCACCGCGAATATCCCATCACCTGGGCCGAGGTTTCCAGAAACTCCGGGGGAGAAGGCTTCCTGTCCGCGTTCGTGATCCTGTCAAGCCTCCTTGACTACATGCGCAAGGATGAAAGCGATATATTTGCAGAGAAAAACGAGGGAAAAGTTCTGGTGATGGACAACCCGTTTGCCCAGACAAACGCCTCCCATCTGCTGATACCGCTGATGGATATGGCCAGAAAGACGAATACGCAGCTTTTGTGTTTAACCGGGCTGGGAGGGGAGTCGATCTATAACCGGTTTGACAATATATATGTGATTCATTTGATCGCGGCGGGACTACGCAATGGGATGCAGTACCTGCGCGCAAAGCGTCTGAGCGGGGGCGGCGGGGAGGAGATGGTGAGCGCGAGGATTGAGGTGGAGGAAGCGCTTTTTTAGGGCGTGGCTGAAAAATCAATCATGCCATCTGTACAGCTCATTTGGCGCGCTGGCATGTTAGGACTATCGCGGGGAGGCCGCCGTCGACAGCTCCTGTATCCAACAGAAACCCCGCTTCCGCTCGGAGAAAAGCGTAGCGGACGCTAAGCTCGAAAAGACCTCGCTAAGCGCCGGCGGTTTTCTACGGGTTCCTTATGGATACAGGAGCTGGCGACAGCTACGTTATCAGCGGGCCTGGAACCTGGCCTCATCCTGCCAAAAGCCTTGTTAATACGTTTGTTTGATATCATAGAGATGTATGATTTTGAGCATAGTATGAAGGAAGACCGTTATGTTGCAATTGGTATGGTTGGCAATTTGCTGTTCGTTGTATTTACCGAGCGTAAGAAAATATCCGGTTAATCTCTGCAAGATTGGCAACGGAAAGTGAACGGAGGTTTTACTATGACCAAAATTTTTACAATTAAAAATGGTCAGACTCCTACGCAGGAGCAGTTGGAGGAAGTCAGGGCGGCGGCAAAGCGGGAAATTCAATTTGATGAAGATTCTCCTGAGCTGTCTCCTGCAATGCTCAAGGCATTTAGATGCTCCATAGCTCAACGCAACAGAAAGAAGAACGCATAGTTTCATCCTGCTCTCAATTGAGCCGAATCGATAAAAACAGACAATCTATCAGCCATTCGTTTCCTATTATGAACTCCTGTATATACGGAGACACTATTCGGGAAGGAACGCGAAAGGAGGAAGCGACTGGATGAGAAAAGCAAAAGATCAGGAAGAGATTAAAACGATACCTCACGGCTGCTATGAATGCGGCGCAGGACAGAAGTTAAAAAAGGATACGGATAAAGAGCGCATGCGCCATCTGGCCATGGATCTTCAGGGTAACGGATATCCTGATTATGGGAGAGAGTAGGCGTATAATCTAATCCCCAATGAAACGTAGGGCCAAGTCATATCGTAAATTTTACAGCCCTCATATGTTTGCCACAGCCCTCTATGCCTACAATTGGTAACATTTAGTACGACTATAGCCATAACATCATATGGCCCGCCAGTCACGTAGCCAGGAACAGGCCATATATCCATAAGGAACCCATTGAAAACCGCCGGCACTTAGCGAGGTCTTTTCGAGCTTAGTGTCCGCTGCGCTTTTCACTGAGCGAGAGCGCGGTTCCGTTGGATATATGGCCTGTTCCTGGCGGCCTATTTACGAATAATCACACTAACAATAGAAACGAATGCTTTTCAAGCCATTTTGGCCGTTTTGCCATCAATTTATATAGCCGATATCATGGCAAAATATCTCGTTTCAGATTTAAATTAACCATATATTTAAAATTATATTTTGCATATAATAAATACAAAACAATATTTAATATTAGCTTACATTAAATAAAGTTTCCAATAATCCCCTGTTTCAACGCCCCCTGCAACGCTCACAAATCCGATACCCATACCCCACCGGAAGCATCCGCCCGCAATACTGACACCTTGAAATATAACTCTTTTTCCCTTTTGACAAAAGCTGCATAATCGCCGCCTCCGTCTTTTCCCGCTCCTTATGAAGCCACGCCTCATCAATGATTTTCCCAAACCGATGGGAGAACTGATAATACAGATCCAGCTTTTTATAATACGTCTCAAACTTCTGTATCCCCTTTTTGCTGCCGGAATTGCGATCCGGGTGGCACAGGGAGGGGGAGGCGGGATAGTTTTTGCAGTAGTCAAGCCACTGGGACACCACCTGCCAGTCCTTGACGTCTATCGGGCAGGTAATCATGCGGTACAGTATCCTCTTGTCCTCAAACCCGTAGATGTCCTCCTTATGGCGTTCTGCCTGGGCATAGAGGGCCAGCGGCTCTTCGATGTTGATTTTTTCAAATGGCGGCGACGGCTCAACAGATTTCCAGACCTGTAAAAGCACGTCCAGCGGTTCCTCGAGGTTTAAGAGGATCTGAGGGAAGCCGAGGCTGACGATGCGGATCGGGGCTTCCGGGGCGTTAAAACGCTCTTTGATATAGGCCAGGGAATCGGCTCCCATGGCGGTGACGTAGCCGGTGTTAAAGATGCCGTAGCGGCCGGCGCGCCCGGAGATCTGCCGGATCTCCGGCACGGACAGGCCCCTCTGGCAGTTGCCGTCGAATTTTTCGGTCTGGATGAACACAATGCGGCGGACAGGGAGATTTAAGCCCATGCCGATCGCATCCGTGGCCACCACCACATTTGTCTTGCGGCTGGTGAAGAGGCGCATCTGCCGGCGGCGTATCTCCGGCGGGAGGCTTCCGTAGATGACGCTGGCGCGGATTCCGTGTTCCTCGAGGCGTCCGGCTATATCCAGGACGGCTTTTTTGGAAAATACCACCAGGGCGTCGCCGGGGCGCACATCGTCCGGAAAGGAAAAGGGCTGATCCTCACACAGGAGCTCTGTTTTGCGCTCGTAACGGCGGATCTCAGAGGAATCCCCGCACAGGCTGATTAAATGACGGACGACCGGCTCGGCGGCGGGACTCATGCAGACATGGATTTCCCGCGCTTTTATGCCCAGAAGGGCCCTGGTCCAACAGTGGCCCCGGTCCGGATCCGCGGCCATCTGGGCTTCGTCGATGACCGCAATATCGTAGTCCGCCGTAAAATCCGCCATTTCGATGGTAGAGGCAGTCACCCGGCTGTGTTCGGAGGCGATGCATTCCTGCCCGGTCAGCATGGTGCAGGGGACATGAAATTCCAGCATCCGCTCATACACCTCTAAGGCCAGGAGCCGCAGGGGCCCTAAGTAGACGCCGCAGGAGGCTTCTTTCAGCCGTTCAAGGGCGTGGAAGGTTTTCCCGCTGTTTGTGGGGCCCACATGAAGGATGAAGCGGCGGTTCATGGCCATGGTCTCCGGGAATTCCATCTCCGGGCGGGAGGGGACGAGATCCATGATCTTATACTGGATTACATAATGCCTGTACGCCTGATACAGTTCGATTAACGGCCTGGAGCAGATTTCGCCGGACTGCTCGGTTTTCATATAATCCAGGAAATCGCGGCTGAGATGCTCTCTCTGTCCGGGCAGAAACAGAGCCAGGTCAAGGCGCGCGAGCTCCGGAAGGATCTGTCCGCAGATCTGCCCGATGACTGCCGCGTCCTGGGAGCGGAAGGCGAAATAGGACAGATTTTTTACCTGGCGGTGGTAGTCCTCGAGATGCCGGGTGGTCATCTGATGCTCCTTTGAGCGCTTTAGGGCTGTATAAAGCCTGGAAAGCCGGTTTTTGTAATCGCCGGGGCGCCGGGCATTTTTCCTGCGCTTTTTGCTCTCGCTCCGGTATTCGTCTGCGTACGCTTCAATCAGTTCCTCTAACCATAACATAACGTATAAAACTCCTTTTAAAAAGATTTCAGGCTGTCTGGCAACTGCCGGCCTGCATATGGCTTGGCTTCTGTGGCAGCCCTCATATCTGCCTCTATAGTTTTTTGCAGCTCTCCCGCACAATGAGCGAGTGGGGGACGATAATTTTGGTGGCCAGCAGATTCGGGTTTTCTATGTGATTAATGAGCTGGGAGGCGGCCTCTATGCCCAACTGCAGGGAATTTATGTCAATGGAAGTAAGCTGCGGGGAGGTGATGCGGGCAAAAAGGGAGTTATTAAAGGATACAATGGACAGATCATCCGGTATGGAGAGCCCTCTCCTGGCGCACGCCTGTTCCAGGGCGACGGCCAGAATATCGTCGCTGGCGACCACGGCGGTGGGAGGCTCGTCCTGCCCGAGCAAAGCCTGGAAAGCCTGCGCGCTTTCTCTGGAGGGACCGGCGATTTCCATGCAGTAGGCAGGATTCTGCCTGATACCATGCCTGCTTAAAGCCAGACGGTAGCCTGCCCTGCGTTCGGCGGAAAAATACATATTCGATCCGCTCCCCACAAAAGCAATCCGGCGGTGTCCGAGTGAAAAGAGATATTCCGTAGCCTCCTGTCCGGCCAGGAGGTTGTCATTGTCAATATAAATGGTCTGGTTTACAAACTGTCTGGCCTTTCCGATCAGGACATAGAGGAGTCCCTCATTATAGAGATAATCAATCACGGCGTCGTCCTGCCTGGAGTAGAGGACGATAAAGCCGCCCATGCGTTCATCCTTTGATAGGGTGCGGATAGCCCCCAAAAGTTCCTCGTCGTCCTGTCCCGTGACAACGACGCTGGTGTAGCCGCGCCCGTTGCAGAACTGGCTCACGCCCCGGACAGCCTCCAGATAGAAGGAATTTTCATAGACATCCCTGGACGAGGGGGGAAGGATAATGCTGATAAGCTGCGGCGTCTGCCCGGCCGGGGCGGCGGGGTGGACGTTAGGCTCATAGCCCAGTTGGGCCATGGCCTGGCGCACTTTTTCTTTGGTTTCTCTGCTGATAGAAGGGTGATCCTTGCAGGTTCTGGAGACCGTGGAAGGGGATACGCCGGCCAGCGCGGCGACATCCCGGATTGTAACCGCCATAAATTGCACTCCTTTTTCCGAAAATTGCTGAAAATGTTGTGGTTGGCTATTATTATAAGTAATAACCGGGAAAATGTCAATTTGCGGGTGTTTCTTATGGTAAACTGCGGCCTATGTTAAAGGGAAATGTGGGAAGGCTGCCGGAATCCGTCTCCTGCCGGAGCAGATATCGGACAGATTTTTGCACAGGAGGAGATTATTCCCGCGAGCAACGAGCCAAGCGGGCATGCCTGCATGCACATTTGGCGGCTGCCGCGAGTGTCAAATACCCCGCTGCTCTGCAGCGCTGCAAGTTTGACGCCCCGTTGCTTGCAGCGGGGGTGTTGACTCAATACGGATACGGGTCTTATTAGAAAAGGAAAGGATACGTATTTATGGAAATAGTGGAATACTTGCACAAAGCAGCAGTGAAAATTTTATGCAATGTGTAGAAAATACAGAGGACAGGCAAAATGGTGTTGTATTTTATTTGTGGAGGATGTATAGTTGTGTTGCGTAAAAATAACGCAACAGAATGCAAATAAAGATTGAGCGCGCATTGTGTTGCATAAACATAGATTGCTTTGGCATTATGATTGAGATAAGAGGAGGAATGAGACATGAAACGGGCTGCGGGTATTTTGCTTCCCATTACCAGCCTGCCGTCGAGGTATGGCATCGGCTGTTTTTCGCAGAGTGCGTATGATTTTATTGACTGGCTAAAGGAGGCGGGGCAGACCTACTGGCAGATCCTGCCGCTTGGCCCGACCAGCTACGGCGATTCCCCGTACCAGTCGTTTTCCACCTTTGCCGGGAATCCCTATTTTATCAGCCTGGAGGCGCTGGTTTCAGAGGGAGTCCTGACAGAAGAGGAATGCGGGGGCGCGGATTTCGGGAGCAGGGCAGATGATATAGATTATGAGACGCTTTACAGGAAGCGCTACCCCCTGCTCCGCGTGGCCTATGAGCGCAGCCGGGTTACGGAGAATCCGTCGTATCTGCGTTTTGCAGAGGAAAATGACTGGTGGCTTTCAGATTATGCCCTGTTCATGGCGGTCAAGGAGCGCTTCGGCGGCGTCTGCTGGACAGAGTGGGCGGAGGATATCCGCCTGCGCTGGGGCTTTGCGCTGGACTATTACCGGAAGGAATTGTACTTTGATATCGAATTCCAAAAATATATGCAGTTCAAATTTTTTGAACAATGGTATGCGTTAAAGGCATATGCCAATGGGAAAGGGATTCAGTTGATCGGCGACATTCCCATTTATGTGGCAATGGACAGCGCGGACGCCTGGGCGCATCCGGAGCTGTTTCAGCTTGATGAACATAATATGCCCTGCGCCGTGGCGGGCTGCCCGCCGGACGGCTTTTCCGCGGACGGCCAGCTCTGGGGAAATCCCCTGTACCGCTGGGATTACCACCGCGCGACCGGTTATGCGTGGTGGATTTCGCGGCTGGAATACTGCTTTAAGCTGTACGATGTGGTGCGGATCGATCATTTCCGCGGCTTTGACGAATATTATTCCATCCCCTGCGGCGCGGAATCGGCAAAGGAGGGGCATTGGGAGCCGGGGCCCGGGATGGAGCTGTTTCGCGCCGTGGAGCAGCGGCTGGGCTGGCATGAGGTGATCGCAGAGGATCTCGGCTATGTGACGGATTCGGTCCGCCGCCTGGTAAGGGAAAGCGGATTCCCGGGAATGAAGGTCCTGGAGTTTGCCTTTGACGCCAGGGATTCGGGATCGGCCAATGACTATATGCCGCATAATTATACGGAAAACTGCGTGGCCTACACCGGGACGCATGACAATGAGACAATCGCCGGGTGGTTTACATCCATCACAGAGGAGGAGCGGCAGATGGCCCGGGATTACCTGTGCGACCATTTTACGCCGGAAAAGCTGCTCTATAAATCCTTTGTCGCCCTGGCGATGCGCAGCAATGCGAAGACGTGCATCATCCCGCTGCAGGATTACCTGGGGTATGATAATGCATGCCGTATCAATAAGCCGTCCACGGTGGGGATCAACTGGAGGTGGAGGCTTACGCAGAGCGAGCTTTCGGAGGAACTGAAGGAGGAGATACTGGCTGTCACAAAGCGGTATGGGAGGATGAACTGGGAGTAAGCGTCCGTCCGGATCTGATGGATGCTGTATGCAGGCATGGGCTCAGATGATCTGAACAGACGCAGATATGGGTGACCGTTCAGGATTGTCTGAACGGCTGCAAATATGGAGGGATATTCATGAATTTCAATAAAATACATCACATTGCGATTATAGGAAGCAGCTATGAAAAGACAAAGCATTTTTATGTGGATCTTCTGGGCTTTGAGGTGGTAAGGGAGAATTACAGGGAGGAACGGGATGATTATAAGATCGATCTGAAATGCGGGGAGCAGGAGATTGAGCTGTTCATCATCAAGGGCTGCCCGCCCAGGGCTTCCTATCCGGAGGCCCAGGGGCTGCGCCACCTTGCCTTTTATGTGGAGGATGTCGGGGAGGCTGCCGCGCAGCTCGCAGAAAAGGGAATCGCCTGCGAGCCGGTGAGGGTGGATGAATTTACCGGGAAACGGATGACCTTCTTTCACGATCCGGACGGGCTTCCCATTGAGATACATGAATAATGGAAACTATGCAGTTCCTCAGCGGTAACAAGTGAATTTCTTTCGGGCAGGCCGGACGTCTTCGGCCTGCCCGATTATTATGTCAGGCGGCTGTGCCTGTTCACGCATGTCTTTTTCCGGAATATATTATGAATAGACAAAAGACAAAGCGATTTTTATTCCCGCGGGCAACGAGCCAAGCGGGCATGCTTGCATGCGCATTTGGCGACTGCCGCGAGGGTCAAATACCCGCTGCTCTGCAGCGCTGCAAGTTTGACGCCCCGTTGCTTGCAGTGGGGTTGTTGACTAAGTCTCCTACAGGAAACAGAAAATAAAACGGGAAGGGGTATGCAGGCCATGAAGAAATTGCTGTGGAATGAGACGCTGAATATAGGCGTCGAGGTAGTGGACCGGGCGCATGCCCGGCTGTTTCATATGGTGGAAAGGCTGATGGATCTTGTCGAATATAAGCCGAACTGCCGGACTGCGTGTGAGGAAAGTATTGAATTTTTAGAAGATTACACGATGACACATTTTTCGGAGGAAGAAGCGTACATGCGTTCCGTAGGATATGAGGGATACGCAAAGCATAAAAGAATACACGATCAATTCAGGGACATCACACTGGTTTCTCTGAAAAAGGAACTGGAGACATCAGAATACGCGAAGCAGGCGGTACATCGCTATCTGGGCGTTCTGCTCGGGTGGCTGACCGGCCATATCATGACAGAGGATCAGGCGATTACAGGGAATGTAGTTACCAGGAAGGTTTATGAGGAGCTGCCGGATACAGAGGTGGTATCCCGTGCGGTGAACCATGCGATGCGGGATGTGTTCCATTTAGATGCAGAGCTTGTCAACGCGGAATATAAGGGGAAGAGCATCCGGAACGGATATTATTACCGTCTGTGCTATGACATTGTTCATGGAGGGAAGATACAGCTTCTCCTGGGAGTTGAAGAGCACCTGGCGCGCCATAACGTCGGCCTGATGCTGGGGCTGTCCGCCCTGAAGCAGACTGAGATGGTCAGGCACGCTTCCGTGCAGATTCTGGAACAGTTTTTCCATCACCTGGGAAAGATGTTTAAATCCGATGCCGAATACCGGATTTCCGGTGAGGAGCTGCTGACCAGAGACGAGTTCCGCAGGGATTTTATGACCCGCTATCCCTGCAGCCTGCTGTTTGAGACAAGGCTCGGGCATTTTATTTTCTGCGCCCGGTGATGAAAGAGACGAAACGATTTAAATAAAATGACGGGCATGGGAAGCGGCTGGCGTATGCTGTCGGACGCTTCTCCTGTGCACGCCTTTCTCCTTATATATGACAAATTGAGCGCTGACTGGGGCAATACGCCCATACTCCGGCCAGCCGGAAAAATTTCTGACAAGTCAGAAATTTATGACAAAAGTGACTGTGCGCCATGGACTTTTTGAATATTATGGCTTATAATGAAACCAGCATCTATTCTACACCTGTTTTTGTCGAAAAATGATTAAGGGTAATATGATGTACTCTCGGAATCTCTCTGCGTCTGCTTTTGCGGCTGATTTTCCGCCAGATGCACCCAAATTTAATCAACGTACGCTCCACGTACGCCTCATAAATTTGTGCACATCTGACAAAAAATCATCTCACAAAATCAGGCACAGCGAGATTCCGAGAGTACATTATGTAATAAGGGGGAAACTTTTTTATGAAGCTGAAACTGCGTGGGAAATTGATTTTAAGTATAGGTATGCTTACCTTTGCAGCCGTATTTTTGCTGTCCTTTTTGTCGTATCTGTCTCTGAAGAGCGCATACGGCAAAACGATTGAAGCCGAGAAGGAAAAACTGGATCAGATCATCCGGAGCCAGGTAGAGTGCATGATCGGGGTGCTGCAGGCGGAATATGACAAGTATCAGAGCGGACTGGTAACAGAGGAAGAGGCTTTGGAAAATGCCAAGTATATTGTGCGTACTGCCAGATATAACAACGGCGCCGGCTATTTTTGGGCGGACATGGCGGACGGGACAAATGCGGTGCATATTAAGCCCGAGGTGGAAGGAACCAACCGCTATAATTCGCAGGATGAAAAGGGAAATTATTTTGTGCGGGATACCATTGCCGCCGGTGATAAGCCGGGCGGCGGCTTCATTGATTTTTATTTCGCAAAGCCCGGGGAATCCGAGGCCAAAGCGAAACGGGGCTTTATCCAGAAGTTTGAGCCTTATGGCTGGTATATCGGAACAGGAAATTATGAGGAAGATATGCTGCCTATCATCGAGGATGAGCTGAACGCCTGCAACCGATCCAGCAACCTGGCGATACTCCTTATGAGCGTTGCCGGCCTGGCCGTGTTTGTCTTTGGCATTGTGATCATTTCAGCGATAGCCAAAAAAATGTCGGATCCTATTGAGCAGGCATCTGAGCGTCTGACCAAGCTCAGCCTGGGCGATCTGAAAGCGGATGTGGAGATATTCGAGGCAGAGGATGAGATCGGCGATCTGACGCGGGCGCTGTCAAAGACGGTGCAGACGTGGCGCAATTACATCGGGGATATATCGTCATGCCTGGCAGAGCTTGACAAGGGCAATCTCAGCCTGGAGATGAATATGGAGTATGCGGGTGATTTTGCCCCCATCAAGGAGTCCTTCCAGCGCACGATCCATACGCTGAATAATACGTTCCGGAATCTGAACATGAGCGCCGAGCAGGTGGCGAGCGGTTCCGAGCAGGTGGCGAGCGGCGCTCAGGCCCTCTCCCAGGGAACCATGGAACAGGCTTCGTCCGTGGAGGAGCTGGCGGCTACCATCAGTGAGATTCACAGCCATGTGGCGAGCAATGCGGAAAATGCAAAGCTGGCCAGCGAGCAGGCTTTGACGACCGTATCAGAGCTGGAGCTTGGCAAAAAGCAGATGGAGCAGATGACTTCCGCCATGGATCAGATTAACAATTCGTCTTCTGAAATCAGTAAGATTATCAAGACGATCGAGGATATTGCCTTCCAGACCAATATTCTGGCCCTCAACGCGGCGGTCGAGGCGGCCCGCGCCGGTTCGGCGGGAAAGGGCTTTGCCGTGGTGGCGGATGAGGTCCGCAATTTAGCCAGCAAGTCCGCGGAAGCCTCCAAGAATACGGCGGCGCTCATTGAGGCGACGGTTCATTCCGTACAGGAAGGGGCCGGCATAGCAAACGAGACGGCGGCGTCCATGGAGCGCATCGTCCTTTCCTCCGAGGAATCGGCCAAACTGGTGCATAAGATTTCCAAAGCCTCGCAGGAACAGGCGGCGTCTTTAGAGCAGGTGACGCAGGGAATCGATCAGATTTCCAGCGTGGTTCAGACCAATTCCGCCACTTCGGAGGAGAGCGCGGCTGCCAGCGAGGAGATGTCAGGGCAGGCTCAGATGCTGAAGAACCTGGTGAAGCAGTTTAAGATTAGAGAAGCGATGTAATATAATTTGTGAAAGCAGGCTGTACATAGAAATTGCTTAAAAAGAAACGCCCCCGGCGCCGGTTTGGAGACTGGATCCGGGGGCGTCTGCTGTCTGCCTCCGGCTGCGTGATTGGCGGGCGTGAAAACAGAGCGCTTTTGACAAACCCGGGAAGGCGAGTTATAATGCGTTTGAAGCACAATCTTTGACGAAAGGAAGCGCAGGAATATGGGAATGATTTATACATCTGTCGATGATCTGATTGGCAGGACGCCGCTTTTGGAGCTCACGAATATTGAGAGATCAGAAGGGCTTGCGGCCAGGCTTCTGGTGAAGCTGGAGGGCTTTAATCCGGGGGGTTCCGCAAAGGACCGGGTGGCGAAGGCGATGTTGGACGACGCTGAGGAGAGAGGGATTTTGAAGAAGGGCTCTGTGATTATTGAGCCGACATCGGGAAATACCGGGATCGGGCTGGCGTCTGTGGCGGCGGCCAGAGGATACAGGGTGATCATTGTGATGCCGGAGACGATGAGCGAGGAGCGCAGGCGGCTTATGAAGGCTTACGGGGCTGAGCTGGTGCTGACTGAGGGCGCAAAGGGCATGAAGGGCGCGATTGAAAAGGCGGATGAGCTGGCTAAGGAGATTCCGGGAAGCTTTATACCGGGGCAGTTTGTGAACCCGGCCAATCCGGCGGCGCACCGCGCGACGACCGGGCCGGAGATATGGGAGGATACGGACGGCAGGGTGGATATGTTTGTGGCCGGCGTAGGCACGGGAGGCACGATCACCGGCGCAGGTTCGTATTTAAAGAGCAAAAAGCCGGCGGTCAGGGTTGTGGCCGTGGAACCGGCGGATTCGCCGGCGCTCAGTAAAGGGATAGCGGGCGCGCATAAGATTCAGGGGATCGGGGCCGGCTTTGTCCCGGAGATTCTCGATACGGACGTGTATGACGAGGTGATCGCTGTGGAGAGTGAGGACGCGTATGCGGCAGGGCGAACGCTTGCAAAAAAAGAGGGAGTGCTGGCCGGCATTTCCTCCGGCGCGGCGCTCTGGGCGGCGATCCGGCTCGCGAAACAGCCGGAACATAAAGGAAAGATGATCGTGGCGCTTTTGCCGGATACCGGGGAACGGTATCTGTCCACGCCGGGATTTTTTGGAGGCGCGTGAGAACCCGTATGATATCTGGTATAAAAGAGCCGCTCTGCGATGTGTGGCGGGAATGGAGGCAGTTTTTAAGGGAATACAGGAATCTGCTGTGGATCTGCCTTGCGTTTGTCTTTTTTGTCTATGGGCTGCGCATATTCCGCGATCATATTTTTATTGACAGTGAGCTGAT
Source organism: Otoolea muris (assembly GCF_943193115.1). NCBI lineage: Bacteria > Bacillati > Bacillota > Clostridia > Lachnospirales > Lachnospiraceae > Otoolea > Otoolea muris. Next base: position 100,063 of record NZ_CALPCY010000007.1, on the reverse strand, counting down.
GATTCTCCGGCCGGAGTTTATGCAGGGCGTATGGCTGGGGAGCGGCCGGTTTGGGCTTGTGCTTACGAGCCGGCTGTTTGGCATGGGGCGTCTGGTTCCTTATTTGCAGGGGGGGGGGGGTACAGCCTTTACCATGTACTGGGCGGGGATCATTTCCTCGTACTGCGTGTACAACTGGAGCGGGCGCAACAGGGAATACCGCTTTTTCCACTATCTGTTCCCGCTGCTGTTTGTTTCCGCGCCTGTATGGACCGAACAGTTTTTATTCCTTCTGCAGGCGTTTGAGATCGCGTTTGCGGTTTTGCTCTGCCTGGCCGCCGCGTTCTGCACCTCCCGCTGGGTTCAGAAATCAGAGCCGGTCTTTCTGGTTTTGGGCGTAATTTTTATGGTATGGGGATTCGGATCCTATCAGGCCATGTTTCCCCTGTATCTGTCGCTGTCGCTGACTGCTTTTGTGCTCTCCTATATCAATGGCCGGACGGAGGATGCGCTGCGGTGCGGCATAAAACATGCGCTGGCCTTTTTTGCCGGCTGTCTGCTGTACATGATTCTTGTTAAAGCGACAAAATATGCGGCCGGGGCGGATTCCGGCTATATTTCAGGCATGGTGCGCTGGAGAGCGGACGGTATCCGAAACTGCCTGTTTCATATCCGGCTGGAGCTTGTGCGCGTACTGAAGGGGAAATCCCTGTATTTCGGCAAGCTATACCTGCCTGCCATGTGCCTGTGCGGGCTGCAGATGATGCGCCGGGGATGGAAACACAGAAAGAGTATCCGGGATTACCTCTGCTTTCTGTTTGGCCTGGCGCTTCTGGCGCTGTCCCCGTTTTTATTAAACCTGGCGACAGGAAACCTGCAGATGATCCGCGCGCATCTCGCATACCCGGCGGTGTCCGCGCTGTTTCTGGCCCACTTAACCGTGCGGGAGCGCGGCAGGAGCGGCGCGAAAAGATGGAAAGCCCTTGGAATTGTACTTGCACAGGCGGCTTGTATCGCTGCGGCGGAGAGAAACGGGGTGCGCACGATCCAGCTCTATGAAAGCGCATGGGAGGCGTACCGGAATGATTTGATTACGGCTAACCGTATGTACGCGGACATCTGCGAGACCGCTGGCAGCGCGGATGTGTCAGAATGCATGGTGATATTTGTGGGAAAACGCGATGCCGGCCTGGCCGGGCAGGCGGCGGCTGAGGAGCTCTCCGGGCGGTCGTTCTTTGAAGTGGAGGCGCACACCGAGCTCGGGGGATCGGGGCGGATTGGAAGCTGGCTTCTGACCCTGGGCATGGATATGAGGGTGATGGGCGCGGAGGAAGGCGACAGGTATCTTGAGGCAATCGCATATATGGAAGGCGCGCCGGACTGGCCGGCAGAGGGGAGCGTCAGGAAAATGGGGGATGATGTGATTGTTGTTAAAATGTCGGAGCCGTAGTAATGCTTCAGGGGTTAATGTCATCTGAATTTAAGTTTGCAATATTGACTTTTTCAGAGCTTGCACATGTGAGAAACATATGATATAATTTCTTACGGCCTTGTCACGGAGAACAGGGCGGTTAGTTATGTATTTAATTTTAATCAGGAGGATATAGGGCGATGAAACATGTAAAGACATTGAGCAAAAACACCTTGAAGGACAGCATGAAGAAGGGCGGCTGCGGCGAGTGCCAGACATCCTGCCAGTCTGCGTGCAAGACTTCCTGTACGGTGGGAAACCAGAGCTGTGAGAACAAAAACCGTTAGAGCATTTTTCAAACACGCTCTGAAACAGCGCGTGACAACTGATACGGGAATGATCGGGAAGGCAGGCAAGGCAAATCCCCTGGAAGGCGGGGGCGTTTGCGTTGTCTGCCTGCCTGTGTTCAGATAAGGAGTAGATCGGGTGGTTCATCAATTTATCAACAATGGCTATCATATGGTACTGGATGTCAACAGCGGTTCCGTTCATGAGGTGGATCCGCTTCTTTATGATACAATCAGGGCTCTTTCCGGCCGCGTGGCGGATATGCGAAAGCCCGCTCCCCTTTCGGAGGAGGCAAAGGCCGGAGCGGCGCAGGAGCTTTCCGGGCGCTACGGCGAAGAAGAGCTTGAGGAGGCGTTTGCGGATGTCCAGGAGCTGATCGACCGGGAGGAGCTCTTTGCGGCGGATGTCTATCAGGACTATGTGACGGATTTTAAGAAGCGGGAGACGGTGGTAAAGGCCCTGTGCCTGCATGTGGCGCATGACTGTAACCTTGCCTGCCGCTACTGCTTTGCGGAGGAAGGCGAGTACCACGGCCGCCGGGCCCTGATGAGCTTTGAGGTCGGGAAAAAGGCGCTGGATTTCCTGATTGAAAATTCCGGTTCGAGAAGGAATCTGGAGGTGGATTTTTTCGGCGGCGAGCCGCTTTTAAACTGGGATGTTGTAAAACGGCTGGTGGAATACGGCCGTTCGCAGGAGGCGCCGCGCCAGAAGAAGTTCCGGTTTACGATCACCACGAACGGGGTATTATTAAATGAAGAGATCATGGAGTTCTGCAACCGGGAGATGAGCAATGTGGTCCTAAGCCTGGACGGCCGTCCGGAGGTGAATGACCGCATGCGCCCCTTCCGGGACGGAAGCGGAAGCTATGCGCGGATTGTCCCTAAATTTCAGGAGTTTGCGAAGAAACGGGGAGAGAGGGACTATTTTGTGCGCGGTACGTTTACGAGGCATAACCTGGATTTTGCCGCGGATGTGCTGCATTTTGCGGATCTGGGCTTTGAAAAGCTTTCCGTTGAGCCGGTCGTGGCCCCTCCTGAGGAGGAGTACGCGATCCGACAGGAGGATCTGGAGCCGATCCTTTCGCAGTATGATTTGCTGGCCGCGGAGTATGTGAAGCGCCGCCGGGAGGGCAGAGGCTTTACCTTTTTCCACTTCATGCTGGATCTGGGACAGGGCCCGTGTGTGGCCAAGCGCCTGTCCGGCTGCGGCTCGGGTACGGAATATCTGGCGGTGACGCCTTGGGGCGATTTCTACCCCTGCCATCAGTTTGTCGGGCAGGAAAAGTTCCTGCTCGGGAATGTGGAGGACGGGGTTGTGAACACGCGGATCCGCGATGAATTTAAGCTCTGCAATGTCTATGCAAAGGAGAAATGCAGGGACTGCTTTGCGAGGTTTTACTGCAGCGGAGGCTGCGCGGCGAATTCCTGGAATTTCCATGGCTCCATCACGGACGCCTATGATATCGGGTGCGAGATGCAAAAGAAACGCATCGAATGCTCGATTATGATTCAGGCGGCCCTGGCAGAGGAGGCCGCGGAGTGACAGAGCCGCCGGCGAGGCTTCGGCGGCGCGGCGCGGGATCCGCGCGGCAGATGAAAATGCATGAATAAAGGAGAAAACAATGAAAAACAAGAAAGGAAAGAGCCTTTTGGGACTGGCGCTCCTGATCGCGGCGATCGGCCTGTTCGGGTATTTCGGATATTCGACCATGGGCGCGATCAAGCTGGGCCTTGACCTGGCGGGCGGCGTCAGCATCACGTACCAGGCCAAGGAGGCCAATCCGTCGGCTGAGGATATGTCTGACACGATCTACAAGCTTCGGCTGAGGGTGGAGAATTACAGCAGCGAGGCGGAGGTATACCAGGAGGGCGTCAACCGCATTAACGTGGACATCCCGGGCGTATCGGATGCAAATGCGATTTTACAGGATCTCGGGCAGCCGGGTTCCTTGGTGTTCATGGATTCTGAGGGGAACCAGATCCTCGAGGGACGGCAGGTGACCAGCGCCAAGGGCGGTATCATTGACCAGAACGGCGTAAAGGAGTATGTGGTTCAGCTCGCCTTTGACGAGGAGGGGACCAAAGCCTTTGCGGACGCCACGACAAACGGAGTGGGGAAGCCGATCTATATCATCTATGACGGCCGGATCATTTCCTATCCCATGGTGCGCGAGCCCATCACAGGCGGACAGTGCCGGATTGACGGCATGGCGGACTTAAAAGAGGCGGAGGAGCTGGCGGCCAACATCCGCATCGGCTCGCTTTCCCTGGAGCTTGAGGAGCTGCGCTCGAATGTGGTGGGCGCAAAGCTGGGCCAGGAGGCGATTTCCACCAGCTTAAAGGCAGGCGCGATCGGCTTTGCCATTGTAGTGGTATTTATGATTGCCGTGTACCTGATCCCGGGCGTGGCCGCCTCTCTGGCGCTGTGCCTGTATGTGGGCCTGATCCTGGTGCTCTTAAAGGCGTTTGAGATCACCCTGACGCTTCCGGGTGTGGCGGGTATCGTTCTTTCCATCGGTATGGCCGTGGACGCGAACGTCATTATTTTCACGCGTATTAAAGAGGAAATCGGCGTGGGGAAGACGGTGAAGTCTGCGATCAAGACGGGCTTTGCCAAGGCGTTGTCCGCGATCATCGACGGAAATGTCACCACCCTGATCGCGGCGGCGGTTCTGTTCTGGAGAGGCTCCGGCACGGTGAAGGGCTTTGCCTCCACGCTGGCGCTGGGTATTGTGCTCTCTATGGTGACAGCACTGTTTATCACGAAGTTTGCGCTGAACTGCCTTTATGAGGCGGGATTTGAGGATGTGAAATTCTACGGCGTCCGCAAGGATATCGCCGCCAGGCCGTTCTTAAAACCAAGAAAGGCATTCTTCGGCGTTTCCCTGCTCCTTATTGTGGCCGGCTTTGCGGCTATGGGCGTGAACCGCGCCTCCACGGGAGCGATACTCAATTACGGCATGGAATTCCGGGGCGGCACATCCACCAATGTGACCTTTAATGAGGATTTATCCCTGGAGCGCATCTCCTCCGAGGTGGTTCCGGTGGTGGAGCAGATCACGGGCGAGGCCGGCACGCAGACGCAGAAGGTGGCCGGGACAAATGAGGTGATTATCAAGACAAGAACCCTGAACATGGAGGAAAGGGAGGCGCTGGATACGGCGCTGGCGGACAAATTCGGCGTGGATCCGGAGCTTATCACCGCGGACAGCATTTCCGGCGCGATCAGCGCGGAGATGAAGCGCGACGCCATCGTGGCCGTGACGATCGCGACGATCTGCATGCTGATCTATATCTGGTTCCGCTTCAGCAATATTACCTTTGCGGCGAGCGCCGTTCTGGCCCTGGTCCATGACGTGCTGGTGGTGCTGACGTTCTACGCGGCCCTTAAATGGTCCATCAGCTCTACGTTTATTGCCTGTATGCTGACCATCGTGGGTTATTCCATCAACGCGACGATCGTGATTTTTGACCGTATCCGCGAAAACATGAAGCTGAAAAAGTATAACCAGACCATTGAAGATGTGGTGAACTTAAGTATAACCCAGACCTTTACGAGAAGCATCAATACCTCCCTGACGACCTTTATCATGGTGTTTGTGCTGTTTGTGATGGGCGTGTCCTCCATCCGCGAATTTGCGCTTCCGATGATGGTCGGAATCGTGTGCGGAACGTATTCTTCTGTGTTCCTGACCGGCGCGATGTGGTATGTATTCAGCCAGAAGAAGGAGAAAAAGAATACGGATGGAGTATAAGATTGAGTACAGGGACCGGCGCGCCAAACGGGCGCGGATGAAAACCGTGCATGGGATGATTGAGACGCCGGTGTTTATGAATGTGGGAACCGTGGCGGCCATTAAGGGCGCGGTTTCCACGGATGATTTAAGGCAGATCGGGACGCAGGTGGAACTGTCCAATACGTATCATCTGCATGTGCGCACGGGCGATGCGCTGATTAAGCGCTTTGGGGGCCTGCACCGGTTTATGAACTGGGATCGGCCGATTCTGACGGATTCGGGCGGGTTCCAAGTGTTTTCGCTTGCGGGCCTTAGGAAGATTAAGGAAGAGGGCGTTTATTTCCAGTCCCATATCGACGGACGCCGGATTTTTATGGGGCCTGAGGAGAGCATGCAGATTCAGTCCAATCTGGGCTCTACCATCGCCATGGCTTTTGACGAGTGCCCTCCGAGCCTGGCGGACCGGGATTACGTGCAGTCATCCGTGGATCGGACGACGAGGTGGCTTGAGCGGTGCCGGGCGGAGCTTTCGCGCCTGAACGGCCTGGAGGACACGATCAACCGGGAGCAGCTTTTGTTCGGCATCAACCAGGGCGCGATTTATGAGGATATCCGCATCCGCCACGCGGAGGCGATCAGCCGCATGAACTTAGACGGCTACGCCATAGGCGGCCTGGCCGTGGGGGAGAGCCATGAGGAGATGTACCGGATCCTCGACGCGGTGGTTCCCTGCCTTCCGGGCGACAAGCCGGTGTACTTAATGGGCGTGGGAACCCCGGCCAATATCCTGGAAGCCGTGGAGCGCGGGGTGGATTTCTTTGACTGCGTTTATCCGTCGAGAAACGGGCGCCACAGCCATGTATACACGAACCATGGGAAGCTGAACCTTCTGAATTCCAAATATGAGCTGGACGCCCGCCCGATTGAGGAGGGGTGCGGCTGTCCGGCGTGCCGTTCGTACTCAAGAGCCTATATCCGGCATCTGTTTAAGGCAAAAGAAATGCTCGGCATGCGATTATGTGTATTGCATAATTTATATTTTTATAATAAAATGATGGAGGAGATTCGCGACGCCATCGAACATCAGTGTTTTGCGGAGTACAAGGAGCAGAAGCTGGCCGGCATGGCCGCCGGGGAGAATCAGGCCGAATCATGATTAGACACAGCGCGGCGAGGCGGCGCAGGTGGCGAAAGGAGGAAAAGGCATGAATACAATGGGATGGATTATTTATTTTATCTTTATTATAGGACTGATGTATTTACTGGCAATCAGACCTCAGCAGAAGGAAAAGAAAAAAGCGCAGGAGCTGATGGCCAGCGTTGCGGTGGGCGACAGCGTTCTGACATCCAGCGGTTTTTACGGCGTGATCATCGATATGACGGACGACACTGTGATCGTGGAGTTTGGAAGCAATAAGAACTGCCGGATACCGATGCGCAAGGACGCCATTGTCCAGGTGGAAAAGCCGGAGCTGTAAGGCCCTGGCCGGATGCTGTGCAGGCGATGCAGAGCGGAAGGATAACCGGAAGGTGCATGGAACGTGAGAGTTTACGTCCATGCACTTTTTTGTAATTGGATGCGGCGGCGCGTGTATTTGACAGGATAAAAGGAGCGGGATGAAGGATACAAAGGTACAGTGGCATCCGGGTTTTGCGGCGGCTATGAATCTGGAACTGATGGAGAGCCGGGACGGGCTGGTATTTGAAAGAGAATACAATTTAAACACAAAACCACTGGAAATTGACTTGCTGATCATCAGAAAAGATAAAACGACCCGGGTAGAAAATGAAATAGGACATATATTCAGGGGGCATAACATACTTGAGTACAAATCGCCGGAGGATCATCTGAATATCGACAGCTTCTATAAGGCGCAGGCATACGCGGCCCTGTATAAATCGTATGGGGAAACGGTGGACGCTATTAAGGCGGATGATATAACGGTTACGCTTGTGCGCGAGGCAAGGCCCAAAGGGCTGTTTCGTTATTTTGAGGAAAACGGCTGCCAGGTACAAAAAGGCGGCAGGGGAATCTATTATATCAAAGGCGCTGTGTTGTTTGAAACGCAGCTTATTGTCAGCGGGGAACTGGACAAAAAGAGCCATATCTGGCTTGGGGCCTTATCGGATAGGATGGAGAGAGCGGATCTGGAAAAGCTTTTAGAAAACATCCGGACGCTGAAAGAAGAAACAGACCGGGATCTGGCGGATTCTGTGTTGGAAGTAAGCATTGGAGCCAATAAAGAGATAGTCGAAGAGCTGATAGGAGATGAGAGTATGTGTCAGGCATTGATGGAGCTTTTGGAGCCTCAGATTCAAAAGAGGGAAAAGGCATTGGAACAGGCGTTATTAAAAAAAGGGATGAAGGAAGGGATAAAAGAGGGGATGAAAAAAGGAATTCAGGGCACAGTGGCGGCCCTGAGGGATTTTGGCCATGCGGATGCAGAGATTAAAACAGCGATTATGAATAATTACAGCCTGACGCAGGAAGAGGCGGAACGTTATCTGAAGGCCCTTCCGGAAAAGATGGCTGCTCAGGAACCTCAGTATGAGAATTAAGTAATGGCCAAGGCCGTCTGAGCGGTTATGGCAGTTGAATGAATGATAGAGGAGGATGCGGAAATGAAATACGAAATTGCAGTGATCCCGGGAGACGGGATCGGACCGGAGATTGTGAAGGAGGCTTGCGGCGTGCTTGACCGTGTGGGGGAGGTGTTCGGCCATTCTTTCCATTACACAGAGGTTCTGATGGGAGGCGCTTCGATTGATGTACACGGAGTTCCCCTGACCGACGAAGCGCTGGAGACAGCGAGACGCAGCGATTCCGTCCTTTTGGGGGCTGTGGGCGGAAATGTGGGCAATTCGAGGTGGTATGACGCAGCCCCGCACCTGCGCCCCGAGGCGGGGCTGCTGGCGATCCGGAAAGGGCTGGGCCTTTTTGCGAATATCCGGCCCGCGTACCTTTACCGCGAGCTTTCGTCCGCCTGCCCGCTGAAGGAATCGATCATCGGGGACGGCTTTGATATGGTGATCCTGCGGGAGCTGACAGGAGGGCTTTATTTCGGAGAGCGGTATACAAAGGAGGTGGACGGCGCGCTGACCGCAGTGGACACCCTGACATACAGCGAGCATGAGATCCGCCGGATCGCGGTGAAAGCGTTTGAGATTGCAATGAAGCGGAAAAAGCATGTGACAAGCGTGGACAAGGCGAATGTGCTGGATTCCTCCCGTCTGTGGAGAAAGGTAGTGGAGGAGGTCGCGGCCGGTTATCCGGAGGTGACGCTTGCGCATATGCTGGTGGATAACTGCGCCATGCAGCTTGTGATGAATCCGGGCCAGTTTGATGTGATCCTCACGGAAAATATGTTTGGGGATATCCTCTCCGACGAGGCGAGCATGATCACCGGTTCGATCGGCATGCTCTCGTCTGCGAGCTTAAATGAGGGGAAATTCGGCCTCTATGAGCCGAGCCACGGATCCGCCCCGGATATTGCGGGCAAGGATCTGGCGAATCCCATTGCCACGATTCTGTCTGCCGCTATGATGCTCCGGTATTCGTTTGATCTGGACAGGGAGGCGGCCGCTGTGGAGGAGGCGGTGCAAAAGGTTTTGTCTGAAGGTTACCGGACGCCGGATATCATGGCTGAAGGGGGGATCCAGGTAGGGACTGCGCAGATGGGGCGTTTGATCTGCGAGAGGATTTAGTGTAAGCAGGCCATGGTTTATTGTGGGAAGGCCGCCAGTGTCGGGCTTTATATCCAACAAAACCCCGCTTCCGCTCGGAGAAAAGCGCAGCGGATGCCAAGCCCGAAAAGACCTCGCTAAGCGCCGGCGGTTTTCTACGGGTTCCTTATGGATATAAAGCCTGACTCTGGCGGCCTTTTCACAATTATGAACCAAGGCATAGTACACAGAGGCGGCCAGCAACGAATAAATCGGCCGGCGCACGCCATAAAACGGCTGCCAATCATAGCATCCGCGCCAGCATGGAAAATATTTTTCCCGTAAACATGTAAAAAACAGGTGAAAAACCACAGAAAATGCGTTAGAATAAAACAAGCGCTGCAACAGACCCCGCCTTAAGCGGCGGCTGCGGCGATAAAGACTTTCGGGCCTGTTACGAAAAAAGGAGACGGACAGAATGAAAAGTGATGCGGTTAAAACGGGGATGCAGCAGGCGCCCCATCGTTCTTTGTTTAATGCGCTGGGCTTAACCGAAGAGGAGCTTCATAAGCCCCTGGTCGGCATTGTGAGCTCATATAATGAGATTGTGCCGGGTCATATGAACCTGGATAAGATTGTGGAGGCGGTAAAGCTGGGCGTGGCCATGGCGGGCGGGACGCCGATCGTATTTCCGGCTATTGCGGTCTGCGACGGGATTGCCATGGGGCATATCGGGATGAAGTATTCGCTGGTGACGCGGGATCTGATCGCGGATTCCACGGAGTGTATGGCCCTGGCGCATCAGTTTGACGCGCTGGTGATGGTTCCGAACTGCGATAAGAATGTCCCGGGCCTGCTGATGGCTGCGGCGCGCGTGAATGTGCCCACGGTGTTTGTCAGCGGCGGCCCCATGCTGGCCGGGCGCGTGAAGGGGCAGAAGCGCAGCCTTTCAAGCATGTTTGAGGCGGTCGGCTCCTATGCGGCGGGAACCATGACCGAGGAGGACGTGAAGGAGTTTGAAAATAAGACCTGCCCGACCTGCGGTTCCTGCTCGGGCATGTATACAGCGAACAGTATGAACTGCCTGACCGAGGCGCTCGGCATGGGCCTTAAGGGCAACGGGACCATCCCGGCCGTGTATTCGGAGCGGCTGAAGCTGGCCAAGCATGCGGGCATGAAGGTCATGGAGATGTATGAGAAAAATATCCGTCCCAGAGATATCATGACCAGCGAGGCGTTCTTAAACGCCCTGACTGTGGATATGGCGCTGGGCTGCTCGACGAACAGCATGCTGCATTTACCGGCTGTCGCGCATGAGGCCGGCGTGGAGCTTGACATGGAGCTGGTGAATGAGATGAGCGCCAGGACGCCGAACCTGTGCCATCTGGCGCCGGCGGGCCCGACCTATATGGAGGATTTAAACGAGGCGGGCGGCGTGTACGCGGTGATGAACGAGCTGTCGAAAAAGGGCCTTCTGCATCTGGACTGCATGACCGTGACAGGGGCCAGTGTGGGAGAGAACATTCAGAACTGCGTAAACCGGGATCCGCAGGTGATCCGGCCGGTGGAGGATCCCTACAGCCAGACCGGCGGCATTGCGGTCTTAAAGGGCAACCTGGCTCCGGATACAGCGGTGGTGAAGCGCTCCGCCGTAGCGCCTGAGATGTTAAAGCACGAGGGCCCGGCCCGCGTGTTTGACTGCGAGGAGGACGCGATTGCCGCCATCAAGGGCGGACGGATCGCGGCGGGCGACGTGGTGGTGATCCGCTACGAGGGGCCGAAAGGCGGCCCGGGCATGCGGGAGATGCTCAATCCCACATCGGCCATCGCCGGCATGGGGCTTGGATCCACGGTGGCCCTGATCACGGACGGACGCTTTTCCGGCGCGTCCAGGGGCGCGTCCATCGGCCATGTATCCCCGGAGGCGGCGGTCGGCGGCCCGATTGCGCTGGTGGAAGAGGGCGATATCATTTCCATTGACATTGATAGTCATGCGCTGAATGTGCTGGTTTCGGATGAGGAGCTTGAGGCGAGGCGGGCCAAATGGCAGCCCAGGACGCCGCAGATTACGAGCGGCTATCTGTCGCGCTACGCCGCCCTGGTGACGAGCGGCAACCGCGGCGCGGTGCTGGAGCTTCCAAAGCGCGGCTGATTCCCGCGGGCAACGAGCCGGGCGGGCATGCTTCGGGGCTGTTGACTATAGTATGTTTGACGTTTACTATACCTTATGTTTGGAAAGCAGGTAGAGACAGAATGAAAACACTGACAGGAGCAGAGATCGTTATTGAATGCCTCAAGGAACAGGGCGTGGACACGGTATTTGGCTATCCGGGCGGGGCTATTTTAAATATTTACGATGCGCTTTATAAGCACCGGGATGAGATTACCCATATTCTGACGTCACACGAGCAGGGAGCGTCCCATGCGGCGGACGGCTATGCGAGGGCTACGGGGAAGGTGGGGGTCTGTCTTGCGACCTCCGGGCCGGGCGCGACCAACCTGGTGACGGGGATCGCCACGGCAAACCTGGATTCCGTTCCCATCGTGGCCATTACCTGCAATGTGACGACCAGCCTTTTGGGAAAGGACAGCTTTCAGGAAATTGATATTTTGGGCGTAACCATGCCGATCACGAAATATAATTTTATTGTAAAGGATGTGACAAAGCTGGCGGACGTGATCCGCAGGGCTTTTGTCATCGCAAAGAGCGGCCGTCCGGGCCCGGTCCTGGTGGATATCACCAAGGATGTGACGGCGGCGCAGTGCGCGTATGAGCCTAGGGAGCAGAAGGCGCCGGAGCGCCAGTCGGACACGATCCGGGAGGAGGATATCGAGCAGGCGCTGGCCATGATCCGCGCGTCGCAGAAGCCCTTTATCTTTGTGGGCGGAGGCGCGGTGGCCTCAGAGGCGGCGAACGAGCTTTCGGCCTTTGCACATAAGATCCACGCCCCGGTGGCGGACAGCCTGATGGGCAAGGGCGCGTTTGACGGGACGGATGAGCTGTATACCGGGATGCTCGGCATGCACGGCACCAAGACCTCGAATTTCGGTGTGGCGGAATGCGATCTGCTGATCGTAGTGGGCGCGCGCTTCAGCGACCGCGTGGTGGGGGATTCCTCGCGGTTTGCCTCCAATGCGAAAATCCTTCAGCTTGACGTGGATCCCGCGGAGATCAATAAAAATATCATGACCGATGCAAGCATCATCGGGGATGTGAAGGTGATCCTGCGCCGGCTGGCGGCCCGCCTGGATCCCATGCGGCACGACGAGTGGGTGAACCATATTGAGCGGTTTAAGGATATGTATCCGCTGCGCTACAATAAGGATACGCTGACGGGGCCGTATATTATGGAAAAGATTTACGAAGTGACAGAAGGGGACGCGATTATCAGCACCGATGTGGGCCAGCACCAGATGTGGGCCGCGCAGTATTACAAATTCAGGCGTCCCAGGCAGCTTTTGACCTCCGGGGGGCTTGGCACCATGGGCTACGGCCTGGGGGCGGCGATCGGGGCCAAGATGGGCTGTAAGGATAAGGTCGTCATCAATATCGGCGGGGACGGCTGCTTCCGCATGAACATGAATGAGATTGCGACGGCGACCCGTTACAATATCCCCGTTATCCAGGTGGTTTTCAATAACCATGTGCTGGGCATGGTCCGCCAGTGGCAGACCCTGTTTTACGGGAAGCGGTATTCCCAGACCGAGCTGTATGACCAGGTGGATTTTGTGAAGGTGGCTGAGGGAATGGGGGCCAAGGCCATGCGGATCACGAAGCGCGAGGAGGTGGAACCGGCGCTGCGCGAGGCCATTAGCCTGAATATCCCGGTGGTGCTGGACTGCCAGCTCGGAAGCGACGACAAGGTATTCCCCATGGTTCCGGCCGGCAAGCCGATTGAGGAGGCGTTTGATGAGATCGATCTGCGGATTGAATCCATGTAATGTACTCCCGGAGCCTCTTGGCGCCTGATTTTGTGAGATTCCTGGAGTACACTGTAAAGATGCGTCAGCCGCATTTTTCAGGATGATTGCGAAAGTTCAGACAAGAGGCGCTGAGATACATTTTCACGAAAACTGATTTGAGGAGGAGACGAAGAATGAGCAGAGTCTATAACTTTTCGGCCGGCCCGGCGGTTCTGCCGGAGGAGGTCTTAGAGGAGGCGGCCCGCGAGATGATGGATTACCGCGGCACGGGCATGTCTGTAATGGAGATGAGCCACCGTTCAAAGGATTATCAGGATATTATCGACGAGGCGGAGAAGGATCTGCGGGAGCTGATGCACATTCCGGACAATTATAAGGTGCTGTTTGTGCAGGGCGGCGGCCACACGCAGTTCGCCATGGTTCCCATGAACCTGTTTAAAAACAAGGTGGGGGATTACATTATTACGGGCCTGTGGGCAAAACGGGCCTGGAAAGAAGCGCAGATGTTCGGCACAGCGAACGCGGTGGCTTCCAGCGAGGATAAGACCTTTACCTACATACCGGACTGCTCGGATCTGCCGATCGATGAGGATGCGGATTATGTGTATATCTGCCTGAACAATACAATTTATGGAACCGTGTACCACGAGCTTCCCAACACCAAGGGAAAGGATCTGGTGGCGGACATTTCCTCGTGCTTTTTGTCCGAGCCGCTGGATGTGAGCAAATTCGGCATCCTCTGGGGAGGCGTGCAGAAAAATGTCGGCCCGGCCGGGGTGGCGATCGCGATTGTCCGCGAGGATCTGATCCGCGAGGATGTGCTGCCCGGGACGCCGACCATGCTCCGGTATAAGACGTACGCGGACAATGGCTCCATGTACAACACGCCGCCCACATACATTATCTACATGTGCGGCAAGGTGTTCAAGTGGCTGAAGAAGAACGGCGGCCTGGAAGCCATGAAGGAGAGGAATGAGGAAAAGGCAAAGCTTCTCTACGATTTCCTGGACGAAAGCAGGCTGTTTAAGGGTACGGTGGAGAAAAAAGACCGCTCCCTGATGAATGTGCCCTTTGTGACCGGGGACGCGGATCTGGACGCCTTATTTGTAAAAGAGGCAAAGGAAGCGGGCCTGGTGAATTTAAAGGGCCACAGGAGCGTGGGCGGCATGAGGGCCAGCCTTTATAATGCAATGCCCGTCGAGGGCGTGGAGGCGCTGGTGAAATTCATGCGTGAATTTGAAGAAAAGCATGTGAAATAACCGCTGCTGTCCAAAACGGCCTGCGCAGATGCCTGCGCGGGCGGCGGGGAAACATGGAGGCAGATACGGGACTGAAGGAGCGAAGACCGATTTATGAGAAAGATACATTGCCTGAATCCGATTTCCAGCCTGGGGACGGATTTGTTTACGGAGCAGTACGAAATGACGGACAGCTTAAAAGAGGCGGACGGCGTCCTGGTGCGGAGCGCATCCATGCATGAGATGGAGCTTCCGGACGGCCTGCGGGCCATCGCCCGCGCCGGGGCCGGGGTGAATAATATACCGCTTAAAGCCTGTTCGGAGCGCGGAATCGTGGTATTTAACACGCCGGGCGCGAATGCAAACGGCGTAAAGGAGCTGGTTCTGGCAGGACTCCTTCTGGCGGCCCGCGACATTGTGGGCGGCATCGGCTGGTGCCGGGAGCAGAAGGACAACGCGGAGATTGCAAAGGACATGGAGAAGGCGAAGAAAGCCTTTGCCGGCCGTGAGATTAAGGGAAAGAAGCTGGGTGTGATCGGCCTTGGCGCGATCGGCGCCGAGGTGGCCAATGCGGCGGCGGCCCTTGGCATGGAGGTCTACGGCTACGATCCGTTTATTTCCGTGAACGCGGCCTGGATGCTGTCGCGGGATGTAAAGCATATTACCGCTGTGGACAGCATTTATCAGGAATGCGATTATATCACGGTTCACGTTCCGCTGGCGGACAAAACGAGAGGGATGATAAACCGTGAAAGCCTGGGTCAGATGAAGGACGGCGTGGTGATCTTAAATTTCGCACGGGATCTGCTGGTCAATGACGATGATATGGCAGAGGCCCTCGCCTCCGGAAAGGTGAAGCGCTATGTGACGGATTTCCCGAACCCGAAGGTCATGCAGATGGAGCATGTGATCGTGACGCCGCATCTGGGGGCTTCCACAGAGGAGTCTGAGGATAACTGCGCGGTGATGGCCGTGAAGGAGCTGAAGGATTATCTGGAAAACGGAAATATCCGCAATTCGGTCAACTATCCGGCCTGCGATATGGGCGTATGCGCCTCGGTGCGGCGGATTGCGCTGCTGCATATGAATGTGCCCAATATGATCGGGCAGATCTCCTCGATACTGGCGTCCGCGGATATGAATATCGCGAATATGATGAATAAGAGCCGGGAACAGTATGCGTATACCATGGTGGATCTGGAGACGGATATTGATGAGGCGACGCTTGAAAAGCTGAATGCGATTAAAGGGGTTATGCGGGTGCGCGTGATTAAGTAGCGCATGTTGGCGCGGCAGAGGTTGGAAAAGGAGTCCGGGGGGCCGGGCTCTTTTTTCACTGGTATAGTTGATACTTTCGGAATCTCTCTGCACCTGCCTTTGCGGCTGATTTTCCGCCAGACGCACCCAAATTTAATCAACGTACGTTCCGCGTACGCCTCATAAATTTGTGCACATCTGACAAAAAATCATCTTACAAAATCAGGTGCAGCGGGATTCCAAGAGTACATAGTTGTGTAAAAGGAGGAGACTTGTATGGCTGTAATCAGACCATTTTGCTGCATCCGGCCGGCGGGGGAGCTGGCGGGGCGGGTGGCGGCGCTGCCTTATGATGTGTATAGCCGCGAGGAGGCGAAGCGCGAGATTGAGAGGGAGCCGCTGTCATTTCTGAGTGTTGACCGGGCGGAGGCGGGGCTTCCGGATACGGTGGATGCGTATGACGGGCAGGTGTATGAGAAGGCGCGCGAGGCGCTGGCGCGTTTTGAGCGGGAGGGGGTTCTGATCAGGGAAGAAGAACCCTGTATGTATTTGTATGAGCTGACGATGGACGGCCATACGCAGACCGGGATCGCGGCCTGTGCGGCGGTGGATGATTACCTGAACGGGGTAGTGAAAAAGCACGAGAATACGCGGGAGGATAAGGAGCGGGATCGGATCCGCCATGTGGATGCGCTGAATGCGCAGACAGGGCCTATTTTCCTGGCGTACCGGGCGAGGAAAGGGCTTCGGGCGCTTTTGGAGGAGATAAAAGAAGGGGAAGCGCTTTATGATTTTGAAGCGGCGGATGGGATTCGCCATCGTGTATTCCGTATTGGGGAGGCGGAGCGGATAACGGCGCTTATAAAGGAGATCGGGGAGGCGGGGGATGTTTACATTGCAGACGGGCATCACCGGGCGGCTTCGGCTGTGAAGGTAGCCTTAAAGCGCAGGAAGGAGCGCCCGGATTATGACGGGAGCGAGGAGTTTAATTATTTCCTTTCCGTGCTGTTTCCGGACGAGGAGCTGCGGATTTTGCCGTATAACCGTGTGGTCAGGGATTTGAACGGTTTGTCGGCAGAGGCTTTTCTGGAGCGGGTTCAGGAGCATTTCCGGATTGTGGAACCGGATGGCGCGCAGGAGGCAAAGCATCCGTCCGAAAAGGGCAGGATGGGGATGCTTCTGGACGGGACGTGGTATGTTCTTGAGGCGCGGGAGG
Organism: Otoolea muris; assembly: GCF_943193115.1. Lineage (NCBI taxonomy): Bacteria > Bacillati > Bacillota > Clostridia > Lachnospirales > Lachnospiraceae > Otoolea > Otoolea muris. The sequence continues at coordinate 83,291 of NZ_CALPCY010000007.1, read as the reverse complement.
AGATCCGGTCAGAGGATCCCATCCGGGGGCTGGATGTCTCGCTTTTGCAGGATTATATACTGGCTCCGGTTCTGGGGGTGGAGGATCCGAGAACGGATCAGAGGATTGAATTTATCGGCGGCATACGGGGAAGCGCGGAGCTGGAGCGCCGGTGCGGGGACGACATGCGGGTCGCATTTTCCATGTATCCGACATCCATGGAAGAGCTTTTGGCCGTGGCGGACGCAGGGCTTTTGATGCCGCCGAAATCAACATGGTTTGAGCCGAAGCTGCGTAGCGGGCTGTTTATTCATGAGGAAGATTGAGGGGCGGGTCGGGAACAGACGCCTGCCTTACAATTGCGTCTGTTCCCCGCGGCGTGCCTTTCTTTTCATGCTTCCCTGGCACAGTCTGGCCCAAGCTCCCCTTATGCTACCGGCTCTCCTCCGCGACAGCCGGATCCTTCATCTGATAAATGCGGGTCCATTCCTTTGTCCCGTCCACCTTCACCGACTCAGAGCGGTTGACGCTTAAAAATTTAATCAGCTCATAGCAGTCAATCCAGATTTCATTGTTTCCTTCTTTCTGGGACTCGTCGAAAATGAGCTGCAGGCCGAAGTGCAGGTGAGGTTCATCAATGTTATTCGTATTTTCCGTGGCGCTGTAGCCGGTGCGCCCGAGATATCCGATGACATCCCCGGCGGTGACGATGCTGCCTTCCTTCAGCACGCTCTGATATGGGTAATCCTTGCGCAGATGGGCATAATAATAGTACCGTTTTTTGTCAAAGCTGCGGATGCCGAGCCGCCATCCGCCGTACTGGTTCCAGCCGATGGCTTCCACATAACCGGATTCCACGGCGATGACGGGAGTGCCCGTCTGCCCCATCATGTCGTGGCCCAGGTGCTGCCTGCGGTAGCCGTAGGAGCGGGAGACGCCGAAATCGTTGTAATGGCTGTAGGGAAAATGCTTTGCCAGGGGATGAAAGGCTTTAAGCCCGTACTTGGTCACCCAGATCTTCCGCTCGCCGGAAGGCGTGAGGGCTTCCTCCTTTGTTTCGGGCGCGTCCTTCTGTCCGCCGCTTTCCGGAGCGTCGTTGCCCTGCCCTTCCTCTCCCTGCGCGCGGCTCTCTCCGCCGGCGTTATCCTGCTCCTGCGCAAGGGCAAAGGCGGGCGCCTCAGATTCGGGGATCTGGATTTCATAATAGCCGACCATGCCGTTTAAGACGGCTCCATACGCCTCAAGATAGTAAGGATAGTATTTGAGATCCTTTGTGACAGCCTCGATCGTCTCGCCGTCTTGCAGGCGCTTTGCGAGCGTTTCCATATCCGCCGGTTTATACCTCGAAAAATCCCCTCCGTACCGGGCGCCGAGGACGGCCAGAAGCTGCACCCAGTTTAAATGGATTTCCTGCTGGCAGGTAGCGACATCAAAGCGGAACGCCTGCGTCATAGCGTCGCTGGTGACGTCAAAATCTACCCATTTGATGAAATCATCCTTTCCGGACTGCGCGGGATCCGTTTCCTGCCCGGAAAGAGGAGAGGGCCGGCCGGGGAAGATCCCCGTACGGGAAGCCGGGCGGGCGGGCCCGGTTATGTATGCGGCCAGAAGAAAAAAGACAGCCAGGGCTTCCAGGCCGATGACGATTTGGATGCGCCGCCTGTAAAGCCATAAAAGGAGCCGGTCCGGCCCGGCCCCTGAATGATTCCGGAATCGTTTCAAATCGTGTCCCTCCTGTCAGATACAGCGGTTCAGCCCCCGCGGCGGCAACGCCAATGCCTTTTGGGCGCGAACCATTTTGTGTTTTTGTATGATCATATGAAGACAAGGCGGGGATTATGCGGAAGAGCAGTCGTTCCGCAACCGTTCCGAGTTATCTGAACGGTTACGGCGTTCCGCTTCCGGGGTATCAATCGATAAATCGTAATATTGACAGAAAGGCAGTAAATAAAATGAATGAAAAGAATCGCACAGGATTGCCGGAGAGCGCGGCAGCGGGAGGCACATTTGCGGACGCATGGAAAAACGGCAAAGAGCCGGGCACAGGCCCGGAGGATTTCAGGAAACTGGTGGGCTTTGAGATTGTAGAGCGCAGGATGGGCTACGCAAAAGGAGAACTCGCAGTAAAGCCCTGCCATTTGAATGTGCTGGGCGTGATCCACGGCGGCGTCCTGTTTACCATAGCGGACACCACCTCCGGCACGGCGGCCTCCACCGGAAGGCCCTATGCCGTGCCGACGGTAAACGGGAGCATCAATTACTTAAAGGCCGGGAAAAATACGGAGAAAATCACCGCAGAGGCGGAGGAGATCAAAAACGGGAGGAATTTTTCGGTCTGCGTCTGCAAGATTTATGATGATAAAGGGGAGTTGCTGGCTACCACGACGATGACTTTTTTCCACCTGATGCCGCCTGAGGCGGAGGGAAAGGCGATTTGAGTTCTTTGAGATTCTTTTGAGATGCTAAGGAACTGTGAAAGGGCCGCCAGCAGCGGCTTCCATATCCAACGGAACCCCGCTCCCGCTCGGAGAAAAGCGCAGCGGGGTTTCGTCGGATATACCGCCTGCTTCCGGCGGCCCTTTCACGACATCCCTCATCCAGAATATAAGGATCCCCTCCGCAAGCATTCAGTAACATCTTCCCTTTTCCCCCATCTTGTGATACTATATTCCTGTTGAATCAGACAAAATCAAAGGGGCAACTGTCAGCAAAAACGTATATATGGGGGAATTGAAATGAGAGATCTGGCATACTTAAAGCTGCTTGCAAGGGAATACCCGAATATCCGGGCAGCGTCGAGCGAGATTATTAATATGAAGGCTATCTGCGGCCTTCCGAAGGGAACGGAGTATTTTTTCAGCGACCTGCACGGCGAGTATGAGGCGTTTATCCATCTGCTGCGCAGCTCCTCAGGAATTATCCGTGAAAAGATTAAGGAGACATTCGGGCATATTATCTCGCAGGAGGATGAGATAAGGCTGGCGAATCTGATCTATTATCCGGATCGGATCCTGTCGCAGCTTAGGCAGGCGGGGGAGCTGACGGAGGACTGGCAGAAGATTGCCATTTACCGTCTGGTGCAGATCTGCAAGGAGGTTTCTTCCAAATACACGCGCTCCAAGGTGCGCAAGAAGATGCCCGCGGAGTTTGCCTATATCATTGATGAACTTCTCCATGTGGATTATAATGACGAGAATAAGAAGGTCTATTACAGTGAAATTATCCATACGATCATTGATATCCATGTGGCAGACAGCTTTATTATTGCGCTGTGCCGTCTGATCCAGAACCTGACGATTGATAATCTGCACATCATCGGGGATATTTTTGACAGGGGGCCGCGGGCGGACATTATTATGGAGGAGCTGATGCATTTCCATGATGTGGATATCCAGTGGGGCAATCATGATATTTCGTGGATGGGGGCCGCGACGGGCAATCCGGCCTGCATCTGCAATGTGCTGCGCATCGCGATCAGCTACAATGGTTTTGATGTGCTGGAGGACGGGTATGGGATTAATATCCGCCCGCTCTCCATGTTTGCGGCCAGGGTGTACAAGGATGATCCGTGCACGCGGTTTATGCCGCATATTCTTGATGAGAATATTTATGACGCCGTGGATCCGGGGCTGGCGGCCAAGATGCACAAAGCTATTGCCATGATGCAGTTTAAGATGGAAGGGCAGATTATCCTGCGCCATCCGGAGTACGGGATGGAGAGCCGGATCCTGTTAAAGGCTATTGATTTTGAGAAGGGAACGGTCCGCATAGGGGGAAAGGAGTATCAGCTTCTGGATACGAATTTCCCGACTGTAGATCCCGCGGATCCGCTGAAGCTTTCGCAGGAGGAGGAGGAGCTTTTGCACACTCTGACGCTCTCCTTCTGCCACAGCGCGCTTCTGCACAGGCATATTAAGTTTTTATATTCCAATGGCGGGATGTATAAGTGCTGTAATTCCAACCTTCTGTATCACGGCTGTATCCCGATGCGGGAGGACGGCCGCTTTGATGAGCTTGTGATTGACGGACAGGCGTATAAGGGGAAGGCGCTGATGGATTTTATCGACGGACAGATCCAGAATGCGTATTTTCTGGAGAAAGGTACGCCGGAGAAGGAAAAGAGCTGTGATTTTATGTGGTACCTGTGGTGCGGCTCGAAATCACCGGTGTTTGGAAAGGATAAGATGGCCACATTTGAGAACTATTTCCTGGCGGAGCCGGAGCTTAAGAAAGAACGGATGAACCCGTATTACAGGCTGAGCGTGCAGGAGGAGCACTGCGACCGGATTCTGGAGGAATTCGGTTTTTCCACGGCGGGCTCGCATATTATCAACGGCCATGTCCCGGTGAAAATTAAGGACGGGGAGACGCCGGTCAAGGCGGGCGGGAAGCTGTTTATTATCGACGGAGGGCTGTCAAAGGCGTATCAGGGAAAGACGGGCATCGCCGGTTATACGCTTATTTTTAATTCAAGGCATCTGGCGCTGGCAGAGCACAAGCCGTTTGATCCCAGCCAGGAGCTGACGCCGCGGGTGAGTATTGTGGAAAAGATGCGCAAGAGGATACGCGTGGCGGATACGGACGAAGGGCGCGAGCTGGCGGGCCGGATTGAAGATTTGAAGGAGCTTCTGGAGGCGTACCGCAAGGGCGTTCTGAAGGAACGGTTCCAACAGAGGAGAGGCATATGAGAAAGGCAGAATTTTTAAAGGAGCTTGAGGATGCGCTGACCGGGGAGGTTTCGGCGGCTGTGATGCGGGAAAACTTAAATTATTACAGCCAGTATATCTCTTCGGAGTGTTTAAAGGGGCGGAGTGAGGAGGAGGTCATCCGGGAGATCGGAAGCCCAAGGCTGATTGCGAGGACGATTATAGACAGCAGCGCCGCGGGGGGCGGACGGACAGGGACTGGAGGCGGCTTTTCGGAAGCGCCGGGAAGCTTCGAGAGCCGCTATGCCGGGAAGGATCCGAATGAGCGGAGAAATCCGTATTTTCACTACGTGGATCTGAATAAGTGGTACTGGAAGCTCCTTGGAGTGATTCTGTTTTTTATTGTGATTGGGGCTACATTCGCCATTGTGGGCGGCGTGTTTTCACTTCTGGTTCACCTCGCCCCTGTCCTGATTGTGGCCTGGCTGATTTATGCGGTGATCCGGAATATGAGGCGGTGATTGGCGCGGGCAATGCTGTACCGGGGCGTGTTTGAAAAATGATTTCTGCCGGATGTGCGTTTGACTTTGCAGGAATGATTTTTCAGACGCGCTGCAGACAGGCCGGCCTGCAGATTTGGCGTCTGCCACGGGGAGATGGATGATGAAACGAGAGAAATTGACAGGGATGCAGGATGTGTTATCCCGGCCTGTCGTGATGGGGCTGCTGGCGTTGTTTTGCTGCGCCCTGTGGGGGAGCGCATTTTCCTGTATTAAGATTGGATACAGGCTGTTTCAGATATCAGCGGGAGATACCGGGTCGGTGATTTTATTTGCCGGCCTGCGTTTTGCGCTGGCAGGGATCATGGTGATTCTGGCCGGAAGCGCGCTGCAGGGGAGGCGGCTGGTTCCGCAGAGAGACGATATCGCAAAGATCGCGAAGCTCTGCGCGTTTCAGACGGTTTTTCAGTATTTTTTCTTCTATATTGGACTGGCACACGCCAGCGGTGTGAAGAGCGCGATTATCACAGGGAGCAACAGCCTTTTGACGATCCTGATGTCAAGCCTTGTGTTCCGGCAGGAGAAGCTGACGCCTGCGAAGGCGGCCGGCTGCCTTCTGGGCTTTCTGGGCGTGGCGGCGGCGAACTTAACCGGCGGCGGGATGCATCAAAATGCCAGCTTACTGGGAGAGGGCTTCGTCTTTTTATCCGCTGTGTCGTATGCGTTTTCCTCTGCTTTAATTAAGCGTTACTCCGCGGATTCGGATCCCGTTCTTTTGAGCGGCTGGCAGTTTCTGGCAGGCGGCGCAGTCCTGGCAGCAGGCGGCCTGGCGCTTGGGGGGAGTATACGCCATGCCTCATATCCGGCGGCGGCGATGCTTTTGTACCTGGGCTTTTTGTCAGCCGCCGCCTATACGGTATGGGGGCTTTTACTCAAATATAACCCGGTGTCGCGGGTGTCGATCTACGGCTTTTCCAACCCGGTCGTGGGCGTGGTGCTGTCCGCGCTTTTACTGGGCGAGGGAGGACAGGCGTTTTCAGCGCGCAATGTTGCGGCTCTTTTGCTGGTCAGCGGCGGGATTTTCGTGGTGAATCACAGCGCGTTTGCGGGGGGAGAGAGGCGGAAGGACGGGATGGATTAACTTTGAGGGAAAGAAGGTTATTATAGGACTGGTATGACGGATTTACCTTTGGTAAAAAAACGATATCTATAATCCATGGTCCATCTTAAACTTTTTGGATAAAAAGCGGCTGTCGGCATACTGGGCCAGCACCAGCAGCAACAGCCTGGCTGACCGGCTGATCCGCAGGGGCGATCGGGGGATCAAGATGGATATGGAGCATCTTCTGAAAGGGGGCGTTATACGGGCCGGGGATATCCGCTCCATGAATGTATATATGAATAAGGTGGCAATGGCTATGTTCAGTTATTTTGACAGCGGAAAAAAGCCGTCGGATGATGCGCAGCCGGAGCGGTTTTATCACGGGTTTGTATTGGGCCTTCTTGTGGATTTGGCGGATCGCTATGTGGTTACGTCGAACAGGGAGAGCGGCCTTGGGAGGTATGATGTGATGCTTAAACCGCGTTATCCGGAGGATGCGGCAGTGATTCTGGAATTTAAAGCGCGGGAGCCGGATGGGGAAAAGACATTGGAAGATACGGCCAGGGAAGCGTTGGCACAGATTGAACGCCAAAATTATAAGGCGTCGCTGGAAGCGGAGGGAATTGGAATGCATCGGATCTATACGTATGGATTTGCTTTCGAGGGGAAGCAGGTTTTGATCCGGGAAGGACGGGTGAGGGAATTGTGAGAAGGAGGCCCTGTCAATAAATATCGGCCGGTGGGGTGGGATGCATGCTCAGGAGATTCTTATGGAATCTAAAGTTAATAACATTCGGATACAATCATAACATGTAGGTTTTGTGTATGAAAAAAGTAGTTTTATTTTTCTTTTCGTTATTTGTGTCTTAATGCGGCGCACGGGCCGCGTGGCGAATAGGAAGAAAAGTCTTCCTTATTTAATTATGCAAAAAGCCTTAAATCAGATAAAATCTTGATTTAAGGCTTTTCTATACTGGGCTACAAGGATTCGAACCTTGAAATGACGGAGTCAGAGTCCGTTGCCTTACCATTTGGCGATAGCCCATTGGAATGAACGATTTATATTATACTGTATAACAGGAAAATTGTCAAGAGTATTTTTTGAAATTTAAAAAAATTTTGTTACCATTCACAGGTAGTATTCTGCGAGGTGTTTTTTGTGAGTGCAGCGTAGCGGAAGTCACAGAAAACCCGGGGGTAGCAGCGCTAAACCGCGTTTTTTGCGGTTTGTGTGTATCGCGAAGCGAGGGATATCAAATATGGATGTAATTTGACGAAGTCTAAATGTATGGAGGCCCGGCGCGAATAAGCTGACATGACCGTAAAAGCCTCATCCTCTCCATCTGCCCGGATGCCCGCGCTCCCTGCAGGATTTCCGGTTGACAAAAGTTGCTCGGGGGGGGGTATAATGATTTAAACGATGTTTCGCACTGCGAGGCACGTTTTACCTCCGTTTAAAGCGAAGTGCAGGCCTGCCGCGCGGACGGAAAGCAAACAGCAGCAGAAAGGAAAAATGGATGTTAAGAGCAATGGATTCAGCAGTCGCAGGGCTGCGCGCGCACCAGAACAGGCTGGATGTGATTGGTCATAATATTGCGAATGTCAATACATTTGGCTTTAAATCGCAGGTCTACAGCTTCCAGGAGGCAATGTACCAGACGACGAGCGCGTCCACGGGAGGCACGTCCACTGCTGGCGGCACGAATGCGGCCCAGTTTGGATACGGCTCCCTGATGGGGACAATCGCTACGGATATGACGGCGTCCACGCCTACTTATGTGGGCGGGCTGAACGCCAGTATCAACGGGGATGGATTTTTTATCACATACCCTCAGATAATCAAAGTCGATGATCCAAATGATGCAGATTCCGGTATAAAAGGCCAGAGCTTTGACTATACCCGGGTAGGCCAGTTTAAGCTGGACAGCAATGGATACCTGGTTGACGGGATGGGAAATTTTGTCTATGGGTTCCAGACGGAATATGGCCAGATCGGACAAAACGCTGCCGATAAGGATTTTAAACCCAAAAAGAGCCTTGAGCCGCTGCGGGCCCCGGCCGCTTATACAAAAGCGGTTCCGCCTGCGGATGACGGCACGGGCGGAGCCGACCCTTCTATCGGATTTGAAGGCGATACTGCGCTTGAGGTGGTTGATATACAGATCGATAAGCTGGGCAGGCTGACGGCAAAGATCAAGCATCAGGATGATCCCAAAGCGGATGATAAGGACAAAATTGACGGGCAGATTGTCACGCTTGGCTGGGTGGCGATTGCCACCTTCCAGAACCCGGAGGGGCTTACGAAAAAGGGCGGTTATTATTACGGCGCGACCGGCGGCGATAACACCGGATCCTTTTCGGTCACACAGCCCGGCGGCTCCACGTCGGATTTGATGACTGGTTACCTGGAGGCTTCCAATGTGGATCTGGCCCAGCAGTTTTCGGACATGATCACCACGCAGAGGGGATTTCAGGCCAATTCAAAGCTGATTACGGTCAGCGATGAGGTTTTAAACGAGTTAGTCAATATGAAACGTTAAGGTTACCGCCCGCAGGGCACAGCAATGCGCAACCGTTCAGATAACCCTGGACGGTTACAGTAATACAAAGCAAATAAGGCCGATATCACGTCCGCATGCAGACGTATACCGGCCTTTTGTCCCGTGTGGAAGAGCCTGCTGCGCCGCTTTATTTTACACGCCTGCGCTGTCTTTCCTGTCAAAGCGTGCCCGCCGCCTGCGTTATTTTCCGCTGGTGGGGATAAATCTTGCGATTCTTCCGGCGAATTCAGCGATATTCTGGGTCTGTAAGTACACCTTTCCGGGGCCTTTTAAGGTGGTGAGGAATAAGCCCTCTCCGCCGAAGAAGATATTTCCCAGCCCTTTTACGGTTTCAATGCCGTATTCGACGCTTCTCTCAAATGCGACCACATTTCCGGTGTCAACCTTTAAGATCTCGCCGGGAGCGAGATTCTTTTCCACCATATCCCCATCGATCTCCAGGAAGACCATGCCGCTTCCGCTGATGTCCTGCAGGATAAAGCCTTCGCCGCCAAACAGGCCGGAGGAGAGCTTTTTCGTGAAGGTTACATTGAGCTGGACGCTGTCCTGCCCGCACAGGAACGCGCCTTTCTGGCAGATGAGGCCGCCTCTGGCGCCGACATCCACAGGCAGGATGCGGCCAGCGACTGTGGAGGCAAAGGCGATCTGCGCGCCGGCCCGCGAAGCCCGGTAGGTAGCCATGAACAGGGATTCCCCGGCAAACATGCGGCCAAGGCCCTTCATAAGGCCGCCCTTTGTGTTGGTGCTCATCTCAATTCCGTCTGTCATCCAGGCCATGCCGCCGGACTGTGTGAACATGCTCTCCCCCGGGGCGTCGAACTGAACCTCGACGGCGGGCATGGTTTCTCCTATGATACGATACTGCATAATGCTTGTCCTCCTTTTGTGTTTAATGTACTCTCGGAATCCCGCCGCGCCTGATTTTGTGAGATTCCGAGAGTACATTTTATGGAATTCCGCCGAAACTACAAGCGTACATTCGCGATCTCATCCGGTTTTAAATCGGGAAAGGGAATCACCGGGGCCGGATCCGGCGTATGGCGTCCGATGATTTTTTCCATCCACACCATGTTATACCACGTCCCGAATTTGTACCCGCATTTGTAGAATTCTCCGACCATCCGGTAGCCCATGTGCGCGTGAAACTGCACGCTGTTTTTGGTCAGATACGGATCCTCTGTCTCCGGATAGCCGATACAGGCGTTCATATTCAGGATATTCTGGGCTTTGGAAACGGCCTCCAGGGCGGTATAAAGCTTTTTTCCCACTCCGGTTTTCCGCTGATCCTCCCGCACGTAAATGCTTGTCTCAACCGCCCGGTCATAGGCGGCTCTTCCGACAAACGGATGAGTATAGGCATAGCCGATCAGCCTGCCCTCATGCTCTGCGACGAGGTAGGGGTATTTTTTCAGCGTGTCCGCGATCCTGCCCCTGAATTCTTCCAGGGCCGGGATCTCATATTCAAAGGTAATGGCTGTTTTCGTCACGTATGGGGCGTAAATTTCAAGGAGCTCCCCCGCATCGTCCGGCGCTGCGGCCCGGATCGCGATCGGTTCCGGTTTTTTTAACAGCCGCCTGATCTCGTCCACAATCTCCCCCACCGTTTTTCCATCCACGCAGATTACGGCATGCGCCGCTTCCTCATACAGCGCGTTTCGCTGCGACAGCAGGGCATCCACGCGCGCGCGGACATCTGCGCCCTGGAGAAGGGGGCGCGTCGTATCGCCTTTTAAGCGGTTCAGGACGGTTTCGGTTGAAACCTTCAGCCAGATGACCTGGCCGAGCTGTTTCAGGAGGCGTCTGTTTTCCGGCCGGACGGGGAGTCCGCCCCCAACGGACACAACAAGCCCGCCCGAAGAGTCAGCCAGAGACGGGCAGGCAGCGGGAGCGGGACGCGGGGCGTTTATGAGACGCTTTAAAAGCGCTGTCTCCATGCGGCGGAATGCTTCCTCGCCCTGGGTGGAAAAGATCTCGCTTATGGCGCGGCCCTCCTGCGTCTCAATCATCTGATCCGTATCGCTAAAGCACATCCCGAAAGCCTGTGCGCAGGCTTTTCCCACACTGGTTTTGCCGGCCCCCATGAAGCCTGTTAAAATAAGGTTTTTCATGCTTTTCCTTTCTCTAAAAGCTCTTGTATCCGGCGGCGGGCGGCTTTTATGGCGGCGGCTTCGACCCGGACGCCCGGGTTCCAGAGCTCAAATGCCGCCACGCCCTGATACAGAAGCATGTTTAGGCCGTTGAAGGCGCGGCCCCCGGCGGCGCTTACATACTTCATGAATTTCGTCTCGGCCGGGGTGTAGATGCTGTCATAAGCCTCGCTGATCTTTTCGTAAAAAGCCGGGGCCTCTATAGGCGCATGGTCTATATTGGGGTGCATTCCCACGCTGGTTGACTGGATGGCAAAGTAACCGCTTCCCGGTATGCTGGCATAGTCTGACAGGGCCAGGGGCTTTGCCGTATCCTTTCCGGTCAGGCGGTTCAGCCATCCGGCCAGCGCCTGGGCCTTATCAAGGCTGCGGTTGAGAATCCAGATCTCCTCTGCGCCTTCTCCGGCCAGCATATAGGATGCCGCCCTGGCCGCTCCGCCGGCTCCCAGGACGATGCATTTCCTTCCCTGCATGATGATGCCTTCCTCCCTGACAGCCCTTAAAAGGCCGGGGACGTCGGTGTTGTAGCCCTTGTAGCCGCTGTCTGTCCGCACCAGGGTGTTGACTGCCCCGATATCGGCCGCCGCCGTGTCAATCTCCGCGAGATACGGCATCACGGCCTGCTTGTGCGGAACCGTCACGCTCATCCCCTGTACGTTGAGCGCAAACGCGCCCTCCACCGCCTTTTGAAGCGCCTCTTCCTTTACTTTAAACGGCACATAGACCAGATCAACTCCTGTCTGCTCTCCGTAAAGATTGTGCAGAACCGGGGACATACTGTGTTCTACCGGATTGGCTATGATCCCGTAAACTTTTGTTCTTCCATCCATATCGCTGTCTCTCCTTATATTTCAGAGCCCTTTTATTCCCGCGGGCAACGAGCCAAGCGGGCATGCCTGCATGCACATTTGGCGGCTGCCGCGAGGGTCAAATACCCCGCTGCCCTGCAGCGCTGCAAGTTTGACGCCCCGTTGCTTGCAGCGGGGTTGTTGACTCGGGCGTATCCGTTCAGATAATTTCGGGACGGTTACGATTGTTCCTTTTGGCAAGTCATTTCCGCCGGATCGTGCGGACGGCCTTATATGTTACTGTTACCCTCGCGCTACTTTCTGCCGCCCTCTTTTATAGAACCACAGAACCATCCGTTCCGGAATGCGTTTCAGCACAATCTGGATCTCCTCCTTTGGGTCGATTGGCTTTACCAGAATGGACTTAATTCCGGCGCGGTTTGCGCCGTAAATGTCCGTAAAAATCTGATCGCCCACAAAGAGCGTGGCCTGACGCGCCGTCCCCATCTGCTTCATCGCTTCCTCATATCCGCGCCGCCGCGGCTTCCCGGCCTTGAACAGATAACCGGAACCGACCTCCCCGGCAAAGGACGCCACCCTTGGCTCCTTATTATTTGACATCAGGCAGGTGTTCATCCCCATCTCCTGAAGCTCCTTAAAGAGAGCCCTGGCCCGGTCATCGGCCGGGGCCCCGTGGGGAACCAGCGTATTATCAATGTCAAATATCACGCCCCGGATCCCCCTGCTGTAGAAATCCCCGTAAGGGAGCCCGTACGCGGAGGCCGCGCATCTGCCCGGATAAAACTGTTTAAGCATCATACATCCTTTCCGCCCTGCCTGCTCTCCAAAATCTTTCCCAGCTCCTCCATGAATGTATTGACATCCTTGAATTCACGGTACACAGACGCAAACCGGACATAGGCGACCTCATCCAGCTCCTTTAAATTCTTCATCACCAGCTCGCCGATCACAGAGGACGGAACTTCCCGCTCCTCCCGGTTAAAAATCTGATTTTCAATGTCGTCAATCAGAGCTGCTATCTGCTGCGGCGATACCTGCAGCTTATGGCAGGAACGGATGATTCCGGCCTCCAGCTTGGACCGGTCGTAAGCCTCCCGCGTATCGCCCTTTTTTATCACCATCAGCGGGAGCGTCTCCAGCTTCTCATATGTGGTAAAACGCTTCCCGCATGTCTCACACTGCCGCCGCCGCCGGATTGAGCTGTTGTCATCCACCGGCCGCGAATCAATCACCTTGGTATCCGCTGCATTGCAAAATGGGCATTTCAATCATTTGTCCTCCTGTCATTGTTGAATGCTCACGGAATTCGTACGGTCAGCGCCGAACATACGCCGGCCAGTCTGAACTGTTACCGTAAACGTAACGTCGTGAAGCCCTCTTTGTTTATATTTTAACGTAAATAAAAAAGATCCGCAAGCGCAAATTGGCGTGGATTTGGCAGGATTTGGAAAAAAATGGGTGACCATTCAGACGATATGAACGCCTGCAATTCAAGTTCAGGACTGGAAGTTCCGGCAAAAAGTAGCTGGAAACCGCCATGTTTCGCTAAAAAGTAGTTGAAAACCAACATATTATAGTATAGAATAAAAAAGATCAAGACAGATTACTCAAGGAGGAATAACATTTATGATATCAGCAGGTGATTTCAGAAACGGCGTCACACTCGAAATTGACGGAAACGTTTACCAGATCATGGAATTCCAGCATGTGAAGCCCGGCAAGGGCGCGGCCTTTGTGCGGACCAAGATCAAGAACGTCATGAGCGGCGGCGTGGTGGAAAAGACGTTCCGCCCGACCGAGAAGTTCCCGGCGGCGAGAATCGACAGGGTGGACATGCAGTATTTATATTCGGACGGCGATTTATACAATTTCATGGATGTGAACACGTACGAGCAGGTGGGCTTAAACGCCGACACGATCGGGGACGCCTTAAAGTTCGTAAAGGAAAATGAGATGTGCAAGATCTGTTCCTATAACGGCAAGGTATTTTCCGTTGAGCCGCCTCTGTTCGTAGAGCTTGAGATTACGGACACGGAGCCGGGCTTTAAGGGAGACACGGCCACGGGCGCCACAAAGCCGGCGGTGGTTGAGACGGGCGCTACGGTTTACGTTCCGCTATTCGTTGATCAGGGGGACAAGATCAAGATCGATACGCGTACAGGCGAGTATCTGTCCAGAGTTTAAAACGGTTCGGCGCTGGGAGCGGGACTGCCGTAAAATCCGGAGCAGGCGGGTTTTACAGCAGTCCTTTTGTCTGTATGTTTGTATAACGCTGCGAAGGAGGAAGCCAATCATAGTATGGAGATGGAAGAAAGACGGCGCGACGTCCGCCGGGCAGAGCAGATCAGGCAGATGAAGCGCAGGCGTTTAAGCCGGAGACGCCTGCTGCTCCGCTGTGTGATAGGGATTGTGGCATTTTCATTCGGTTTTGGCGCAGGATGGGCCGCGCGCGGCAGAAGGGTGCGAAAGCCGGTGGATTTAAGCTCCATAGAGCCGCCGAACTGGGTGGAGCAGCAGCTTTTGACTGAGAATCCGAATTCCCGGCCGGGAACGAAGCTGGCGGTGGTGAATAATATCGTGATCCATTATGTGGCAAACCCGATGACAACGGCCCAGAACAACCGCGATTATTTTGAGGGGCTGAAAAACCAGAGCGGAAGCAGCCCGGAACAGCGCAGCAGCCATTTTATCGTCGGCCTAGACGGCGAGGTCATCCAGTGTATTCCGGTGGACGAGAAGGCGTTTGCGTCAAATGACCGGAATTGGGACACGGTAGCGATCGAGTGCTGCCACCGCACAGAGGACGGATCATTTACGGAGGAGACGTATGATTCCCTGGTCCGCCTTACGGCCTGGCTGTGCAAAGAGCTTCATCTGACGTCAGAGGATCTGATCCGCCATTATGACGTGACAGGTAAGATCTGCCCGAAATATTTTGTGGATCACGAGGACGCGTGGGAGAAGTTTAAGAAAGATGTGAAAAAAGCGATGCGGTAAAAGCAGGAAGGCAGGGAGACGACCCATGAAGAAAATTGTGGATTTGATTATAGAGGAGCTGACGCCGGCGTTTGAGGCATGCGGCTATGACAGGCAGTATATCCGCGTGACGCGCTCAAACCGCCCGGATCTTTGCGAGTTTCAGTGCAATGGGGCCATGGCGGCGGCAAAGGCTTATAAGAAAAAACCGATTGAGATTGCGGGCGAGGTGACAGAGCGGGCAAAGGGGAGCCGGATGTTTTCCGAGATCAGCGCCGCTTTGCCAGGCTTTATCAATATCCGTCTGGATCCAGACTATCTGGCGGAATACACGGGCGCGGTTGCCGGCGATGAAAAATACGGGCTGGAGACAGCCGCGCAGCCGGAGACGATCATCGTGGACTACGGCGGGGCCAATGTCGCGAAGCCGCTCCATGTGGGCCATCTGCGCTCCGCGGTCATCGGCGAGAGCATGAAGCGGATCGGGCGCTATATGGGGCATCACGTGATCGGCGACGTACACCTGGGAGACTGGGGACTGCAGATGGGCCTGATCATAGAGGAGCTGCGCGACCGTCAGCCGGAGCTCCCCTATTTTGACGAGAGCTTTGAGGGAGAATTCCCCCAGGAAGCGCCGTTTACGATCTCCGAGCTGGAAGAGATCTACCCGGCGGCCAGCGAGAAGTCAAAGAAGGATGAGGCGTTCCGCGAGCGGGCGCAGCAGGCGACCCTTAAGCTTCAGAGCGGCTATCCGCCGTTTCGCGCCATCTGGGAGCACATCATGTCCGTTTCTCTGGCAGATTTGAAGAAGAATTACGCGAATCTGAATGTCTCCTTTGATCTCTGGAAGGGGGAGAGCGACGCGCAGAGCTATATTCCGGGACTGATCGCGGATCTGGTTGACAAAGGGCTTGCCTACGAAAGCGAGGGGGCCCTGGTGGTTGACATTGCAAAGGAAGGGGACGCAAAGGAATACCCGCCGTGCATTGTCCGCAAATCGGACGGGGCCGCGCTGTACGCGACGTCGGATCTGGCTACGCTGATCGAGCGGGAGAAGGATTTTAAGCCGGATCGCTATATCTATGTGGTGGACAAGCGCCAGGAGCTTCACTTTATCCAGGTGTTCCGTGCGGCGAAAAAGGCCGGGATTGTGAAAGAGGAGACGCCGATGGCTTTCCTTGGCTTTGGGACCATGAACAGCAAGGACGGCGGCCCCTTCAAGACGCGGGACGGCGGCGTGATGCGCCTGGAGACGCTGATTAACGAGATTGTCAAAGCAGTTTACAAAAAGATCGAGGAAAAACAGAAGGTTCCGGAGAATGAGCGGCAGCGCACGGCGCAGATCATCGGCCTGGCGGCTTTAAAGTACGGGGATCTGTCGAACCAGGCCACCAAGGATTACGTGTTTGATATCGACCGCTTTATCTCATTTGAGGGAAATACAGGGCCCCATATCCAGTATACGATTGTGCGCATTAAGTCCATTCTTGAGAAGTACGGGGCGGGAGAGGATGCAGAGATGATGCGGATCCTTCCGGCCGGCTCCGCGACGGAAAAGGAACTCCAGCTTAAGCTCTGCGGCTTTTCGGAGGCGGTTGAGAGCGCCTTTATTGAGACAGCGCCCCATAAGATCTGCCAGTATATGGCGGCTGTGGCGGATGCGTTCAATGATTTTTACCAGGAAAATAAGATCCTTGCCGAGGAGGACAAAAAACGGCAGGCCGGCTGGATCCGCCTGATTACGCTGGCAAAGGATATCCTGAATACGTGCATGGATCTTCTGGGGATGGATTCTCCGGAGCATATGTAGAAACCTGCAGCCGCGCCGGCTGTATGGAGATGCGGCGGCGCATGTCCGGGCAGTTAAAAGCGCGTCCGGCAGCCTGAACGGACAGGGGAGATTAGAACGGTTTTATGATGATTCAACATTTTCAGATTGATTCCTTTTGGAAGGGAGAAGCGCGCGTTATTGGGAGCGTGCAGGATGGGGAGAGCCTGTATGACGCGGCGGTGTTTCTGAGGGACGGCCGGATGCAGGATTATTCCTGCTCCTGTGAGGGCGGTTTATCAGGGGCAGAGTGCTGTCCCCATTGCCGTGAGCTTTACAGCCGTTTTCTGACGGAGCGTGAGAAGGATCCGGTGAGGCAGGTGACCACCTCCGTGGGGGTGCGCGAGCTGATCCGGCAGTATGAAAAGCGCGCGCTTTCGAGGACGGCGGGAGAGCTGGAGAAGGCGGCGGCAGAGCTGATTCCGACGCTTCACATCGATCATGGGAAGGCGGCCCTGACGTGCCGGTTTCGGGGAAAGAAGGAGTATAAGATCCGGGATCTGGCGGTGTTTGCCGGGGCGGTCCGGGATGGCTTATGGCAGGAATACGGAAAGGATCTGGCGTTCACACACACGCCGGATGCGTTTTCAGAGAAAAGCCGGCCTCTGCTCGCCCTGATTCTGCAGCAGGCGGACGCGTGCGTGGAGCGGTACCGGGAGGCGGTCAGGAAGAACGGGGTGATGCCCTATACGCCGGCTCTTCCCCTGGATCGGGCGGGCCGGGACCGCCTTTTTGACATTCTGGAGGGCGGCAGGCTGGAAGCGGAGTTAAACGGCCAGGTAGGCTTTTCGCTCCGGCTGATCCGCGGGAATCCGCCGTTTTCGGCAGAGGCGCGGCCCGAGGGGACGGAAGGGATCTCCGTCGCCATTCCTTCCGCCCTGTATGCGTTTTACGGGGAGACGGACCTCTATGTGGCCGACTGGCAGGCTCTTTACCGGTGCGGCAGCGCGTACACGGACGTTATGGGGCCTTTTCTGACCAGGATGTTATCGGATAAGGAAAAGAAAATGGGATTTTTGTCCGGCAGGCAGTACCGGGTGACGGTTCACAAGCGGGATCTTCCTCTTTTCTATGGCAGGGTATTAAAGCCGCTTAAGGAGGCGGGCCTTTTGGACGACGAAGGCGTGGACTGGCAGGAATACCGCCCTTTGGAGCTTAAGGCCCGTTTTTTCTTTGAGAGCAGCGGCCCGGATGAGATAACGGTAAGGCCGTCCATTTCGTATGGGGATTTTACGTACAATCCTCTGACGGAGGAGGCGGTCCCCCAGCGGCTCTGCCGGGATGTGGCGGGAGAGTACCGGATCAGCTACCTGATTGCCGAGTATTTCCAGTACCGCGACGGGGAGGCGGGGGAGGCGGCGATCCGGGGGGACGAGGCGGCTGTTTACCATTTTTTGAGCGAGGGAATGGAGCGGTTTAAACAGGCGGGGGAGACGCAGTTTTCCGGGGCATTCCGTTCGCTTGCGGTCTCGCCGCCCCCGCGTCTGGGTTTAAGCGTATCGTTAAACGGCGGATGGCTTGAGCTGGATGTCGATACAGGCGGCGTAAGCGGCCGGGAGCTGATGGAGATTCTTTCGCAGTACCGGCTTAAGAAGAAGTATCACCGTTTAAAAAACGGGGAATTTGTGACGCTTTCAGGAGACGGGCTGTATGCGCTGTCGCGCCTGACAGAGGGCCTTTCAGAGGAGGAGATTCAGTCAAAACGGCTGCGCCTGCCGTCCTACAGGGCCTTCTATGTGGACAGCTTATTTGACGGGAATACGCAGGCGCGCCTGCTGCGCAGCCAGAAATTCGATGCCATGATCCGCGAGCTGGGCGCTGTGGAGGATGTGCGGGAGGAGCCGCCCGGGGAGCTTGCGGGGGTGCTGCGGGAATACCAGAAAGCCGGCTTTAAGTGGCTGAAAACGCTTTGGCATTACGGTTTTGGCGGGATCCTGGCGGACGACATGGGACTGGGAAAGACGCTGCAGATCCTGACGCTCCTGGCCTCTGTTTACGGAGAAAAAGGGCAAAGAGGGCCGTCCCTGGCAGTGTGCCCGGCCTCGCTCATCTATAACTGGGGCCATGAGTGCTCAGTTTTTGTGCCGGGCCTGCGCGTTTTGCTGGTCGCGGGCTCCCTTAAGGAGCGGCAGGCGCTCCTTAAGAAGGCCGGGGAGTATGAGGTGATCGTGACCTCCTATGATCTGTTAAAAAGGGATCTGGCCGCGTATCAGGAGATAGAATTTTCCTTTCTGATCCTGGACGAGGCGCAGTTTATCAAAAATGCCGCCACCCAGACGGCGCGGGCGGTGAAGTCGGTCAGGGCGGCGGCGCGTTTTGCCCTGACAGGCACGCCGATCGAAAACCGTCTGGGAGAGCTGTGGAGCGTGTTTGATTTCCTGATGCCCGGCTTTTTGTTCAGCTACCGCGCCTTTAAAGAGCGGTACGAGGATCCGATCATAAAGGAGGAGAGCGCCGCGGCCCTGGAAGAGCTGCGCCGCATGATCCGCCCCTTTGTGCTGCGCAGGCTCAAGTCAGACGTGTTGCAGGAGCTTCCGGGAAAACAGGAAAAGGTGGTATATTCCGCCGCTTCGGGGCGCCAGCAGGCGCTCTACCGGGCGGAAGCCCTAAGGCTTAAAACCCGTCTTTGCCAGGCCGGGGAGGAACAGATGAAAAGCGCGCGCATTGAGATTCTGGCCATGCTGACCAGGCTGCGCCAGATTTGCTGCGATCCGTCGCTGTGCTATGAAAATTATAACAGCGGGTCAGCCAAGCTGGAGACAGCCGTATCGCTGATCGGCTCTGCCGTGGAGGGCGGACACAAGCTGCTTGTGTTCTCTCAGTTTGCCTCCATGCTGGAGACGATAAAAGAGAGGCTTGAAAAAGAGGGGATTTCCTGCCATCTTCTGACCGGCGGCGTGCGAAAGGAGGAGAGAAACCGCATGGTGACCGCGTTTCAGGAAGATTCGGTCCCGGTGTTTCTGATCTCCTTAAAGGCAGGGGGCACGGGCTTAAACTTAACGGCGGCGGATATTGTGATTCACTATGATCCCTGGTGGAATATGGCTGCGCAGAACCAGGCCACGGACCGCGCCCACCGGATTGGGCAGGATCGCCCGGTTACGGTGTATAAGCTGATCATGAAGGATACGATAGAGGAAAATATTTTAAGGCTTCAGGAGTCCAAACGCCTGCTGGCGGATCAGATTGTGACAGAGGGCATGGTTTCGCTCGGAGCCCTTGGCCGCGAGGAGCTCCTGGCCATATTGGACGGGGGCCGCCTCCTGCCGGAATGACGGGACGGGGCCTGCGTCTGCGTCAGGGGAAGAGAGGGCAGCCGTTTAAGCTGTTTGTACCGTTACAGCAACAGTTCAGATAGGTCTGCGCGCCTGCTGCGCTGACCGTACGAACGTGCAGCGGCCCATCGCGGAGCGATTCTAAATGGCCGTATGCCGTAACAGAGAAAGGATGGGAAATCGTATGAGAAAGAGACTTGTATTGCTGGCCGCCGCGGCTGTGAGCATGACGCTTTCAGGCTGCGGGGGCGCGAAAAAGGGGGATGCGCAGACAAAGGCAGAGACAGGGGCCGCTCAGGCCGCAGAGGCAGGGAGCGCTGTCAAAGAGGAGAAGAAAGAGAGCGAGCCGTCAGTGGAATCGCAGGAATACATTTCCGCGGACGGATCGTACAGTATTACGATGTTAAAGGGGTTTGAGCAGACGGATGTGCCGCTCCAGGCAAACGGAAGCATGATGGGCCTGGACAGCGCCGCGGGCCGCCCGGGCTTTTCCGCCGTCTCCATGGGAAGCGTGAAAAGCAGCGTGCCGGGAAATCCGGAGCGCATGGAAAGCCTGGAGGATTATGCGGATCACGTGGCGCATCTGGCTTTGGACGGAACCGGGATGCAGGTGGACTGGCAGGAGGCGGAAGCGGAGAACGCGCCGGGGATGACGCGGACCATTGCCAGGGAGGGAATTGCCAGAATGAACGGGGCGAAGGGCCGGGCCTATGCAGTCTATATGGAGACAGAGGACAGCTACTTTGCGGTGATCCTGATCGGCCGGGACGCCGATATCGGGGAGGCTAAGCAGGTTCTCTCTGTAACGCTTCTGGACAGCGCGTCCTCGCAGGAAAAGGGAAGCAAAGCCTTTTTGAGCGCGATGACAGCCGTTCTCGACGCGACGAACGGGGCCAGCGTGGTGGAAACGTACCGGGCCCTGGGCGGCGGGGCCGGAGCCGGACCGATTACCGAGAAGGCGAAAGCACTGCTTTCCGAAAGCTGGGAAATAAACAGCGCGGAGGAGCTCTATGAGACGGCGGACTGGCTGATGTCAGAGGGGCATAACCGGGATGCGGTTGAGTTTTTAAAGCAGTACGGCGGGACGGACGCAGCCAGCCGCGAGGAGTTTGCCGTGAAGGCGCAGGAGGCGGGCGCGGGAAAAAGGGAAAGCCTTATGGCGGCATACGACGCCTGGTCCGCGTATGGAGAGTCTGCCGTTGCCGCATGGGATTTAAGCCGCGTGGGAACAATTATGGGATTTGGCTATGCGGCCGGGTACTGTACATATGAGGAAGCGATGGATAAGATGCTTGAGGCGGCTGTGAAGGCGCAGGAGTTATATGATTCCTGGGACAGCTTTAATCAGAGTTATCTGTATGGCTATGCGTATTGGGCGGAAGAGTCGCTGGAGGATCCGGACAGCAGAGCGGCGCAGAGGGCCGGGCTCGTGGAAACGCTTGCGGGACAGGCGAACGGGCCGTTTTCGGTGGATTGGGGAACCGAGCTTGTGAAGGAGTGGTAGGAAGCTGGCGTTATCCCCGGGGAATGCAGGAAATGATAAAAAGTAATTTCTTGCATTCCCCTTTTTCACATGTTATCATAAACAAAGAAAAGGTTTCAGAGCAAGAGGCAGAGCGGAGCGGATTATCCGCTGAGTTATAGGATAGGAGAGGTAACAGTTCAGACAACCTGAACTGTTACGGCATCTGCCCTTGAAAATCGCTTCGCGATGGGGCGGATGCCTGCTGCCGCTGCGTTTTCGTGCGGTCAGCGCAGCAGGTGCGCAGACCTATCTGAACTGTTACCAGGAGAGGGATCTTAGATGTTAAACGTGTTGATTGCAGATGATGAGCGAAAGATCTGCCAGCTCATTGAAAAGCTGGTGGACTGGCCCGGGCTGGGGATGCGGGTGGCGGGGACGGCGGAGAACGGGATTGAGGCGTTGGAGAAAATCCGGCGGGATCGGCCGGATATTGTGATCACGGATATCCGGATGCCGGGGTATGACGGGCTGGATCTGATCCGCCTTGGGAAGGAATGCAATCCCGGGATGGAATTTATTATCATCAGCGGGTACCGGCATTTTGAATACGCCCAGACCGCGATCCGCTACGGCGTCGGGGCCTATATCTTAAAGCCCATACGCAGGGATGAGCTTACGGAGGCTCTCAGAAAGCTTGGGGAAAAGCTGACGGAGACGACGCAGCGGCTGAGCCGTGAAGAGCAGGTGAGGCTGACGCTTAAGAACGACGGCGAGGCGCTGCGCCAGGCATTTGTGGGCGATGTGGCCTGCCGGAGAAACCGGGAGAGGCTGGGATATCCGCTGGAGCGGATCAATCAGGAGTTTCACTTCTCCTTTTTACCGGAGGAGTTCTGCATGGCCATTTTAAAGCTGGACGGGCAGGTGTTTAACGACAGGAAGAATCTCCGGTTCATGGAAGAAAAGGTTCAGAGCGCAGCGGCAAGGCTTTTGAAAGAGTGGGTCCGGGATTATGAGATCGCCGCGATTGGCAGCTCGTTTTATGCCCTTTTGAACTATGAGCGGGAGCAGAGGGGGAACGTCCGGCGTCAGATGAAGCTTCTGATGGATGAGATGCGGATTCAGGGCGGGATCCTGCGGGATTTTGCGGCTACCATGGCGCTGGGGGAGGCGCAGGGGGCGATCGCGTCCCTGGACGAGTCGCTTAAAAATGCCCGGCTTTTGATTGAGGAACGCCTGGTGGCGGGCGTGGGAAAGCTTTTGGAGGGGAAGTCAAAGGGCGGGGGAGCGTTTGCAGGGAGCGAACAGTTTGCGGAGTTTAACCACAGGATGTCTAAGGCATTGGAAAGCCTGGAGGTCTTTTCCGTGCGGGACGCGATGATGGAGTTAAAGACCGGGATGCTGGCCATGGAAGGGATTACAGGGCATGAGATTTTGCAGATGACAAAGGAAGCCTGCAATCTTTACCTGTTTTTTATGAGGAATTACCGCCTTCCCGTGGAGGATGACTTTCTGGAGCGCTTTGTAAGCGGGGCTGAAAATTGCGCCTCTGCTTCGGAGCTGTTTGATTACCTGATCCGCAGCATCACGGTTTCCTATGAAAAGGCGGCGAAGATGAAGCGCCAGGACGAAAACCGGCCGATCCGCATTGTTAAGCAGTTTGTGGCCGAGCACTACGCCGAATCCCTGACGCTGGAGCAGGCCAGCGGCCTGGCGGGTCTGTCCCCGGCGTATTTTGGAACGGTGTTTAAGAAAAACACGGGCTTTACGTTTCTGGAATACGTGTCCAGGGTGAGGATGGATCAGGCGAGGCGGCTCCTTAAGGAGACGAACCGCACGGTCGCGGATATCTGCACGAGCGTGGGGTACAGCGATGTGCGCTATTTTACCAAATCTTTTACGAAATACTCGGGCCTTAAGCCGAATGAGTATAGAAAGCTGTATTCATGAATAAGATGCGCTATCTGTCTTACAGGATGTATCTGGCCGCCTGCGCCGGCATATCGCTTCTTTTTGCCTGCCTGGGCGTCATATGGGGCATGAGCCTTAAGCGCGGCCTGGGGCTTTTTCCGGCGGCGCTTCTGAGCCTTTTTGCGGCTGTCCTGACAGCGCTTTGCCTGCGCATGATCGTGAGGCCGTATCAGGAGACAAAGAAGATTTACGAGCAGTTTTCCAGAGGCTATGTGTTAAATGATCTGTTCCATATGCGCCATCCGCTTACCCCGGAGAGCGAGCAGGCGGTTTTGCGCTTAAATGAAATGATTGACAAGAATAATCTGATCAGCGTTTCTAAGAAACAGGCGGAATATCTGGCGCTGCAGAACCAGATCAATCCGCATTTCCTCTATAATACGCTGGAGGGGATCCGCAGCGAGGCGCTGATCGGGGGGCTTGACAGCGTGGCGGAGATGACGGAGGCGCTGGCCACCTTTTTCCGCTATACCATTTCCCAGGTAGAGCATCTGGTGACGCTGGAGGATGAGCTTGCCAACGTGGAAAATTATTACTATATCCAGCAGTTCCGCTTTGGGGATAAGCTGGCCTTAAGCATTGAGTATGAGCACGACGATGACCTAAGCCACCCGGATATCCTGCGGTACCGGCTGCCGAAGCTGACGCTGCAGCCGATTGTGGAAAATTCCATTTATCACGGGATCGAGAGAAAAGTCGGCAGGGGATGCTTAACCATCCGCATCGGCGTAAGCGATCAGCGGATGCGGATCCGCATATCGGACGACGGGCTGGGCATGCCGGAGGAAAAGGTAAAGCAGCTCAATGAAAAGCTGCGCCGTCTGACGCTTGATGATGTGAGCAGGGACACGGCCCAAAAGGGAGGCATTGCGGTGGTTAATGTCAATAACCGGTTAAAGCTTTTGTTTGGCGAGGAGTACGGGATCATCTTTTACAGCCGGGAGGGCGTGGGGACGGATGTTTTGATCACGCTGCCCCTGGTTCTGGAGGAGTCCCATGAAATATGAATTACTCCGCATGGATCACATCAGCCTGATTCAGAACGGCGAGGCGCTCCTTGACAACCTGAATTTCCAGATGTTTGCGGGGGAGATTATGGGGCTGATATCCCGCAGCAATAAGGGCCATGATCAGCTCATTGATTTAATCTGCCATAATCACCCTGTCTCGTTTGGGACCGTGTGGTATGACGGCCGCGTTGTCAACAGCTACTCGTCCAGCGACGGGGCGGCGAACCGGGTGTCCGTAATCGAGCAGAAAAGCCATCTGGTCAAGGATTTGAGCGTGGTTGACAACCTGTTTGTGCTGCGCCGGGGCTTTAAGAAGTATTTCATCAATGAGCGCGTCCTGCGCGAGCAGGCGGACGTGCTTTTTAAGGAACATGGCCTTGAGGTGAATTTGAGAAAACGGGTGGCAGAGCTGAGCTGCCTGGAGCGGTGCCTGGTGGAGCTGGGTAAGGCCCTTCTGCTCGGTTACCGCCTGGTGATCATCGATAATCCGGGGAATTTTTTAAGCCGGTATGAGCTGGCGCAGTTTCAGCGGGTGCTGCGCAGGGTGAGGAGCGGCGGTGTTTCGGTTCTGTATGTCGGAAACCATCATCAGGAGCTGTTCCGAATCGCGGACCGGACCTCCCTGTTTTCTGACGGACGGATTATAAAGGTGTTTGAGCGGGACGAAATGACCGACGCGGCCATCGCGCCGTATATTACGGAATGGTTTGTTCCGCGCGGTGAGAGCGCGCCGGATGCTGCGAAAGGAGTCCTGCAGTTTCAAAATGTGTATGCGGGAAGCCTGAACGGGCTGGATTTTGTCCTGCACCGAGGAGAATGCGTGACGATCTTAGATATGGACAACCGGATTACAGAGGACCTCCCGCGTCTTCTGACCGGCGCCCTGGCGTGCCGCCAGGGGCGGATCATACTGGATGAGGCGGATTATACGCCGAAAAGGGCGGCCCATTATCTGGATGCGGGAATTGCCATTGTCCCGAAAAATGCGGCGGAGTCCCTCCTGTTTCCGGAGAGGACGTATATGGAAAACCTGACCTTTCTCCTGGACCGGAAGCTTCGGCGGAGCATCATTCCCGCAAGAATTTACAGGAGCGTCCGGCGGGAGTATGCGGCCGCGGCGGGGGAGTCGCTGTTTGAGTCTTCAGTCGGCAGCCTGCCTCCTGAGGAACAGATCGCTTTAGTGTATTACCGCATGCAGCTTTTGAAGCCGCGGGCGCTGGTGTGCGTGCAGCCGCTTGCCAAGGGGGATATGTTTGTCCGCATGCGGATCCTGGGGCTTCTGCGCCAGATTTTGAAGATGGGGACAGCGGTCCTGATCCTCACGGCGAATATATCGGATACGCTGGAAATATCGGACCGCCTGCTGGTGGCGGAGCATGGGGCGTGCGCGGCGTCATATGAGAAGGATCAGTTTGGGGAGGTGGAGTGGTAGGGCTGTTTTTGGATCCGGCTTGTAAAATCCACGAAATAGAATATAATTTGTCAGGGTATTTCAATTGTGATACGCATTTAAAATTTGAGAAAGTAACAGGAAAAAAGGGCTGATTTATGAGCAGTAAAGAACTAGTACAGCATTGCATTAATTCGCAAGTAAACAGCACTCGCGAATTAATGCAATGCTGTACTAGCAATCCAACTTTTAGACAGAGTGCCGGAAAGCAAAATGTACTATATCATAGGAGTTTTAGAAGGCGCGGCGATACCGGATGCGGAGATCCCGAATAAAGAAACTGTGGAAGCAATAGAGGAATTAAAAAATGGAGGAGGGGAGGTATTTGATGGTTCGGCACACGATTTTTTATAAGTGATGTTGAAGGATTGATACAATGCTGAAAATAAAATACTCAGGTAAAATAAAAAAAGATTTAAAAATCTGTCAGAGAAGAGGATAGGATTTCTCTTTATTGGAACATATTATTTCCAAATTGCAGATACCTGAACCATTGCACGTAAAAAACAGGGATCACAATTTAACGGGAAATAATGCGGGATATAGAGAATGTCATATATCCCCGGATTGGCTGTTAATATACTGCCAGAATAATGAATATTTGGGATTGTACAGGACAGGAACACATTCCGATTTATTTTCATGAAACGACAGCCAGCAGTAAAGCTGCCATTTCAAGATCAAAAGATTGTCTACATTAACCGAAAGAATGCCCCCTTAAAGGGGCATTTTTGTTATGTTATACTAAATACAACGGAGAAAAGCTTATGAAAGAATATATTGGAATTGACATCGGAGGAACGAAATGCGCGGTGGTCCTGGGAAATGAGAGGGGAGAGATCGTAAGAAAGCTCCGCTTTCCCACACAGGGCCGCGATGAGACGCTGAAACGCATTTTTGAGAGCGCGGATGAGCTGCGCGCGGATCGCGCCGCCGCAATTGGGGTGAGCTGCGGAGGGCCGCTTGACAGCAGAAAGGGCGTGATTCTGGGGCCGCCGAACCTTCCGGGGTGGGATGAGGTTCCGATCGCCGCGATGCTTAAGGAGCGGTTTCAAGTCCCTGCGAACCTGCGCAACGACGCGGACGCCTGCGCAGTGGCGGAGTGGAGGTTCGGCGCCGGGAGGGGCTGTAAAAACATGGTTTTCCTGACCTTCGGGACAGGGCTCGGCGCCGGGCTGATTCTGAACGGGCGGCTTTACGAGGGGACCTGCGGCATGGCCGGGGAGGTCGGCCATGTGAGGCTTTTTGAAGAGGGCCATGCAGGCTATGGGAAGGCCGGATCGTACGAGGGCTATTTAAGCGGCGGCGGCATGGCCCAGTACGGCCTCGGAAGCGCGGCTGATCTGGCCGGCATGGCGGCGGACGGGGATGAGAAGGCGCTGGCCCTCTGGAGGCAGACCGGGGCGTACCTGGGACGTCTTTTAGCCATGCTGATCGACACGCTCAATCCGGAGCGGATCGTGATCGGAAGTATCTACGCAAGGGCCGGGCATCTCATGGAGGAAGCCATGCAGGAGATCCTGAAAAGAGAGGCGCTGGAAAAAAGCCGCCGGGCCTGCCAGGTGCTGCCCGCCATGCTCGGGGAGTCGCTGGGCGATATGGCGGCCTTAAGCGTCGCGATGGAGCCGCGGTGAAGGGACAACAACGTGAAACAAACGGAAATTTCCGTATAATCAGGAATTTCAAAACAGTTCAGCGCGCCTGAACTGCTGCGACAGTTCCAAACAGGTAAGAAAGCGGGAAAACGGATGAAAGAAGTAATCGTATCAATGAAAAACATTGTCAAGACCTTCCCGGGCGTGAAAGCGCTTGACAATGTAAATTTTGAGCTCCGTTCCGGGGAGGTCATGGCTCTTTTGGGGGAAAACGGCGCCGGAAAGTCCACGCTGATGAAGATTCTCAGCGGCGTGTATACAAAGGACGGCGGGACCATGACCATATTTGGGAAGGAATATGATAACCTGACGCCGAAGCAGGCTCAGGAGGTGGGCGTGGCGATCATTCATCAGGAATTAAATATGTGCCGTCATCTGTCTGTGGCGGAAAATATGTTCCTGGGCCGGGAGCGGGTAGGCACAGTGATGCTTAAGAATGCCGAGATGGAGGCTGAGGCCGCCGCGATTCTGAACGATTTGAAGATCGATATCAATCCGCGCCAGATTGTGGGCGAGCTGCCGGTTTCCAGACAGCAGATGGTGGAGATTGCCAAGGCGCTTTCCATCCACGCCAAAGTCCTCATCATGGATGAGCCGACCTCAGCCCTGACGGCCAAGGAGATCGACGAGCTGTTTCGCATCATCCGCAAGCTCAAGGAGGACGGGTGCGGCATTGTGTATATTTCCCACCGCTTAGACGAGCTGAAGGCCATCGTGGACCGCGTGACCATCATGCGCGACGGCCAGTATATCACGGACGGCGACTTTGACAGCATGACCATGGATCAGATCATTGCAAACATGGTAGGGCGCGAGATCAAGGAGCAGTTCCCGAGGGTGGAGTGCGAAAAAGGGAAAAAGATTTTTGAGGTAAAAAATTTAAATGCCGGAAGGCAGGTCCGCGACATCAGCTTTTCTCTCTATGAGGGGGAGATTGTGGGCTTTGCCGGCCTGATGGGGGCCGGGCGGACGGAGACGACGCGCGCGATTTTCGGGGTGGATCCAAAGACCGGCGGCCAGATTTTCCTGGACGGGAAAGAGGTGCGGATTAGCTGTCCCATGGATGCGATTAAGGCGGGCATTGTGCTCGCGCCGGAGGACCGGAAAAAGGACGGGCTCTGCACAAAGCTCAGCATCCGCCACAACCTGGCGCTGCCAAATCTCGACCTGGTGTGCGACAAATTGGGCGTTATCCGCAACAGCCGCGAGGATAAGCTCTGCGAGGAGGCGGTGAAAAACCTGATGATTAAGACGCCCAATGTGGAGATCAACGCAGCGAATCTTTCCGGCGGAAACCAGCAGAAGGTTGTGGTCGGAAAATGGCTTGCCAGAAATTCCCGGGTGGTGATCTTTGACGAGCCCACAAGGGGAATCGACGTGGGCGCAAAGGTGGAGATCTATAAC
Organism: Otoolea muris; assembly: GCF_943193115.1. Taxonomy (NCBI): domain Bacteria; kingdom Bacillati; phylum Bacillota; class Clostridia; order Lachnospirales; family Lachnospiraceae; genus Otoolea; species Otoolea muris. Next base: position 54,516 of record NZ_CALPCY010000007.1, on the reverse strand, counting down.
CTGATGAACAAACTGAAACAGGAGGGGATCGCGGTTATGTTCGTGTCCTCCGAGCTTCCGGAGGTTTTGGGCATTGCGGACCGGGTGATCGTGATGTGCGACGGCCGGATCACAGGGGAGGTCATGGCCCGTGAAACCACGCAGAACGAGGTCTTAAAGTACGCGACCGAGTTTGAGAAGAAGCAGGTCGGCTAAAGGGAGGAAAAAGTGATGAATGAAAACAAACAGAGCGCGGTAAAGCGTTTTTTGAGCGCCAGGGGCATGGGCGCCGTTGTGACGGCATTCGCCGGCCTGGTGATAATTTACATAGCCTTCGGGCTCATTGACCGGAACGTATTTTCCGGACAGAATGTGATGAACCTTCTGCGTTCCATGTCCAAATATCTTCTGATCGGCGTGGGGCAGAGCTACCTTTTGATCACCGGAAATATCGACCTTTCCATCGGTTCCATGGTCGGCATGAGCGCCATGATCAGCGCCACGCTGATGACCATGGGGATTTCCCCGGTTGTCGCCATGCTGGCGGCGCTGGCGTGCTGCCTGTGCTGCGGCGTTGTGAACGGGATCCTGGTGGGAAAATTCAAACTCCCGCCCTTTATCGCCACGCTGGGCACGATGTTCGTGACAAGGGGCGCGGCCTATATGGTAAACAATAACCGCAACACGGACGCCATTGCCACCGGTATCGGGAAAGAGGCGGGCGACAGCTTCCAGAATTTCTTCTATTACGGCAAGACGTTCGGGATCTTCAATACCTTCTGGATTGCGCTGATCCTGTTCCTTATCTTCTTCTTCCTGCTGTCCAGGACAAGGACCGGACGCCACATCTACGCGATCGGCTCCAATGTGGACGCGGCGAAGCTGTCCGGCGTGAATGTGGTTGCCACGACGATCAAGGCGTACCTGGTCAGCGCGGTATGCGCCTGTGTGGTTGGCTTAATCCTGTGCGCGCAGGCCGGCATGGGCAATATGGAGGCCGGAAACATGTATGAGATGTACGGCGTGGCGGCCGGCGTAATCGGCGGCATTTCACCCCTGGGCGGAACGGGCCTTCTTCTCGGCACCTTCGCCGGCGCGGCCGTATGGCAGACGCTGGAAAACGGCTTGAACATGATCGGCGCGCAGGTGGGCATCCAGCGCCTGGTGATTGGTATTATCGTAGTGTTCTCCGTGCTTCTGGACGTGGTGGTGCGCTCCGGCAATTTCGGGAAGAAATCGTCCTGATACCAGAGAGCGCCATTTCCGGGCCGCGCGCCCGGCGGCAGCGAATCGTTGAATAGTTGGCCTCCGTGATGCGGCGGTTGATTATAAATTTTATAAGGAGGAATTTTTTATGAAGAAATCGTTACTTGCATTCCTGGGATGCCTGACGCTTACGGCGGCTTCCCTGGCCGGCTGCAGCAGCTCCAAGCCGGCCGAGACATCGGCGGCTCCGGCCGAGACACAGGCCGCGGCGGCGGAGGAAGAGGCCCCGGCGGCTTCCGGCGATACGAAGATTGCCCTGATCACCATGGACTCCATTGACCAGCACTGGGTAACCTTAAACGAGGGCGCTCAGAAGGCGGCCAAGGAGCTGGGCGTGACCGTAACCTTCATGTCCCCGAACACCAAGGACGACGCGCAGCAGATCGAGTGCGTGAACAATGCGGTGGCCGGCGGCTACCAGGCGATTATCGTGGCCGCCAACGGGCCGGACGCTATCTCCTCTGCGCTTAAGGAAGCGGCTTCCTCAGGCGTAAAGCTGGTCTATGTCGATTCCCCGGCCAATGTGGACGCGGAAGCAACCTTTTCCACTGACAACGAAGCGGCCGGAAAGACGGCCGGCGAGGAGATGCTCAAAGCCTTAGAGGCGGCGGGCGTTACCTCCGGAAAGATCGGTATTGTAAATGTAAACGCGGCGACGGATTCCACGGTAAAGAGAGAAGCGGGTTTCCGCTCGGCCTTTGAGGGAACCGGCTTTGAGCTGATGGAGACTCAGTACGGCGAAGGCGACGCGGCGAAGTCCCAGACCATCGCAGAGAACTACATCACGCAGGGCGTAGTGGGAATCTTCGGCTGTAACGAGGGATCCACGACCGGGACCGGAAACGCGATCAAGGCTTCCGGCAAGTCCGACATCGTGGGCGTGGGCTTTGATAAATCCGACGCGATCTTAAATCTCATTGACGACGGATATCTTCTGTGCACCATGGCCCAGAATCCGGATGTGATGGGCGAAGAGGGCGTGAAGGCAGCCGTGGCGGCCATTAACGGCGAATCCTTAGGCGGCAAGGTAACAGATACCGGTGTATCTGCCATCAAGGCGGGCGGCGCGGCGGCTGCGGCGGCCGGGACCTCCGATGGGGATGTGAAAGCCAGCAAGGAATGGAAGATTGCCTTAATCACCATGGACTCCATTGACCAGCACTGGGTAACCTTAAACGAGGGCGCGCAGGCGACAGCCAAGGAAGTTGGCGTATCCGTAACCTTCATGTCCCCGAACACCAAGGACGACGCGCAGCAGATCGAGTGTGTGAACAATGCGGTAGCCGGCGGCTATGACGCCATCATCGTGGCGGCCAACGGACCGGACGCCATCTCCTCTGCCCTTAAAGAGGCGGCTTCCTCAGGCGTAAAGCTGGTTTACGTGGATTCTCCGGCAAACGTAGACGCAGAGGCAACCTTCTCCACTGATAACGAGGCGGCGGGAAAGACGGCCGGAGAGGAAATGATCAAAGCCTTAACGGCAGCGGGCATCACATCCGGCAAGATCGGCATTGTAAATGTAAACGCAGCGACGGATTCGACGGTAAAGAGAGAAGCGGGCTTCCGCTCGGCTTTTGAGGGAACCGATTTTGAACTGATGGAGACTCAGTACGGCGAGGGCGACGCGGCAAAATCCCAGACCATCGCAGAGAACTACATCACGCAGGGCGTAGTGGGAATCTTCGGCTGCAACGAGGGATCCACGACCGGAACCGGAAATGCGATCAAAGCTTCCGGCAAGTCCGACATCGTCGGCGTGGGCTTTGACAAGTCTGATGCGATTATGAACCTGATTGGCGACGGATACCTTCTGTGCACCATGGCCCAGAACCCGGATGTGATGGGCGAAGAGGGTGTGAAGGCGGCTGTAAAAGCCTTAGAGGGCGAGTCCCTGGGCGGCGCCGTACAGGATACGGGAGTTTCCGTACTGACGAAATGATGGGGCGGCTGATGGCAGCCTGACCCGAATTTAATGGATACACAGCGAAACGCCGGAGTTGTAAAGCCGGCGTTTCTGCTGATTCCGTATGAAGTGAAGCGATGAAAGGAGAATGATTCGATGAAGAGAAGTGAGATCAACGCGGCTTTGAAGGAAATGGAGGCCATGATAGGCGAATACCGGTTTGCGATACCGCCGTTCTGCCATTTTACTCCGGAGGAATGGAAGGAAAAAGGCCATGACTATGACGAAATCCGCGATAATATGCTTGGCTGGGATATCACGGACTATGGCCTGGGGGATTTCAACAAGGTGGGTTTTTCCCTGATCACCATCCGCAACGGAAACCTGGCCATGCGGGATAAATATACAAAAACGTATGCGGAAAAGCTCTTATATATCAAAGAGGGCCAGTATTCCCCCATGCATTTCCACTGGTCCAAAATGGAGGATATCATCAACCGCGGCGGCGGGAATGTGCTGATCCGCGTGTATAATTCCACAAAGGATGAGGACCTGGATAAGGAGAGCGAGGTGCATGTTCATGTGGACGGCCGGGAAATGGTGGTTCCGGCCGGGACGCAGGTGCGGCTTACGCCTGGGGAGAGCATCACGATTTATCCGTATCTGTACCATGATTTTGAGGTGGAAGAGGGCGGCGGACCGGTTCTCTTAGGAGAGGTCAGTCAGTGTAACGATGACAATACGGATAATCGGTTTTATGAGAAAATGGGGCGTTTTCCGGAGATTGAGGAGGATGAGGCGCCGTATCGTCTGCTTTGTAATGAGTATCCGGATGCGGAGTGATTTGTATATTTCATAGACATCAGGGATCGAAAGGCGTTTTGGCTTCAACATCATGTTATTTATTTGAGGAATCCGGCAGCGAAATGTGTGCGGGCCGTGGTTCCATCGTGGGAAGGCCGCCAGAGGCAGCTTCTGTATCCAACGGAACCCCGCTTTCGCTCGGAGAAAAGCGCAGCGGACACTAAGCTCGAAAAGACCTCGCTAAGTGCCGGCGGTTTTCTACGGGTTCCTTATGGATACAGAAGCTGCCTCGGGCTATGTTATCGCGGGCCATGTGATGGTGGCTGGCGGTTTTCTCAGTGTGTACAGGGGTTGTGAATACAGAGGACGGGAGGGGATGATCCGGTGGATAAAAGGAAGGAATTGCTTAAGCTTTGTGGAAATATGGAACAGCTTGCGGGCGTGAGGCGGATTGAATATCAGGACGGGCGGGCTTCGGGGCTGCGGTGTGTTTTGGTGGAAAACGGTGTTTTGGAGTTTCCGCTGATGCTGGATAAATGTCTGGATCCGGCGTGGCTGCGGTACAGGGGGATGAATATGAGCTTTCTCTCAAAGCCCGGCCTTCAGGGGAGGAATGCCTATGATACGGCAGGCGAGGAGGCGGTCTATTCGATCATGGGCGGGGCGATGTTTACGTGCGGGCTCGGGAATGTGCACGGATGCAGGAGAATCGGGGGCACGGATTATCCGACCCATGGCCGGATCCGAACGACTCCGGCCGAGAAGGTGAGTATGGATGCTTTCTGGGACGGCGGGGAATACCGGATCCGCGTTACGGGCGAGATGCGCGAGGCGCGGCTGTTTGGGGAAAATATGGTTTTGAGGCGGAGTGTGGAAACCGTATACGGATCGCCCTGGATACGGTTTGTGGATGTTATCGAAAATCAGGGGGCTGAGCCGCAGCCGCTTTTGATTTTGTACCACTGCAACGCCGGATATCCTTTTTTAAGCCCGGGAGCGCGGATCCTTGTGCCGGAGCTCTCCTGCGCGCCGAGGGACAGCGAGGCGGAGCGGGGGATGGAGGACAGGCTGCGCATGGAAGGCCCAGAGGACGGCTGCCCGGAGCAGGTGTTCCAGTACACCCTGGCCGCTGACGCCGAGGGGAATACCTTTGGCGCTGTCGTGAACGACGGTCTTGAGCTGGCGCTTTGCATCCGCTGGAATGTCCGCAGCCTTCCCTTCATGACCCAGTGGAAGAGCCGCGCGTCCTGCGACTACGCCATGGCATTGGAGCCTGCAAACTGTGGATTAAACGGCCGCGCGGGGGAGGCGCAGGTGTTGGAGGCGTTTGGGACATATGTGAATGAGCTGCAGTTTAGCGTAGTGGAAGGACGGGAAGCAATCCGGGAGCTGGAGGAGGAGTGCCGGAGGCTTTGTATTCGTATGTAGTATGGCCCGGGTAGTCCGGGAGCATCACGGTTTACTACAGGTTATTTTGTGGTAATTCCTTATTTTTTACAATTCTTTAGTACAGCATTGCATTAATTCACGAGTGTTTTTTACTCGCGGATTAATGCAATGCTGTACTATCATTTAGAGAAGTTGTTTTTTATAGTTTATCCCCCATTCTTCCATGGCCATGATGATAGGGCGCATAGACCGTCCTAGAGCGTGTTTGAAAATTCATTCCTGGCATCTGCACGCCCCACTTCGCGGTATATTTGTGCCAAATTCACTTAACGTAGCCCACTACGCCGCGTTCATTTGGCACAAATCTCCCACAAAGTGGCACGCACAGCTACCAGAAGGCAATTTTCAAACACGCTCTAGATCATTTAAGGCGTATTCCACACGGGGCGGCACTTCCGGATATACAGTGCGGGTAATAATTCCGTCTGCTTCCATTGAGCGCAAGCTATCTGTTAAAACTTTTTGGCTGATACCCTCTAAAGATTTTTTTAGTTCATTGAAACGCCACGGACGCTGTAAAAGGTTACGCAGGATAAGCAGTTTCCACTTGCTTCCGATAAGCTGTACAGTTGTTGCTACCGGACATTCCGGCAGTTCTTCCTTTGTCAGCATAAAATAACTCCCTTCAAAAGTTTAAAAAAGAATGTTGCATCCCAATTATAATATAACAATCGATTTCGTTCAAGAGGGGTTACAAAAAGGTGACTAAGTAATAGATTTGTGCGTACTTTTTTTCGCTTTCATCATGCCGTACAATGTACTCAGGGAACAGGAAGGTTCCTGAATTCACAATGGAGGTATTGAAAATGGCGCTCTCAAATTTAACTGGTTGGAATGAAAAATCTGCTGCATCTGCCTGCGGAGCTGGCGATAAGCCGGAAGAAAAGCCCGCTGCTTGCGGTTCTGCCTGCGGGGCTGTTGTCCTGTCGGGGATACTTTCAAACAAAATCCGATATTATCGGTTTTAGATAAATATGAAAGGCTGTCAAACGGAGGAAACAACATGAAACAATACTTTGCTTTTCAGTGGCATATTACGGACGAGTGCGACCAGCGCTGTAAACATTGTTACATTTTTTCCGGGGATCCTTGTAAAAAGCCGGATACAATGGATTGGGCGCAAATGAAGGAAACTTTTTATAACTGTCTTGATTTTTGTGAGGTTTATGGAAGGCTGCCTTATTTTTATATCACCGGCGGCGACCCTATTCTGCACCGGGATTTTTGGCGGCTTCTTTCTCTGATAAAAGAGCATGAAATCCCATTTACGATTTTAGGAAATCCGTTTCATTTAACAGATGAGGCTTGCCAAAAATTAAAATCATATGGCTGTCAAAAATACCAGCTTTCCCTTGACGGGATGAAAGATACCCACGATTGGTTTCGCAAACCGGGTTCTTTTGACTGTACTCTTGAAAAAATTGCCTGTATTAAAAAGGCGGGGATTCGTTCTGTCATTATGACTACGGTATCTGGCGCGAACATCAGGGAAGTTCCCGATATAATTGATACGGTTGTCTCTGCTGGCGCCGATGTGTTTGCTTTTGCCCGTTACTGCCCTACTAATGAAGAAAAAGATACTGGTATTTCTCCGCCTGAATACCGGGAACTGCTTGATATATGTTATAACAAATTTCAGAAATATGAGGCGGAAGGCTGTCACACCTATTTTAACAAAAAAGACCACCTTTGGACGCTTTATGAGTATGAAAAAGAGATTTTCAAAATCCCGGAGGACGCGCAGGACGGCATGATATACGGCGGTTGTAATTGTGGCAACTGTCACATGACAATCTTACCAACAGGAGATGTTTACGCCTGCCGCCGGGTACAGGGCAGCAAAGTCGGAAATGTATTGAATGACCGTCTTGCGGATATCTGGGTTTGTCAAATGGAAGCATATCGTGATTATACAAAATTTGAGAAGTGTTCCAAGTGTGAGCTGCTCGCATTCTGCCGCGGCTGTCCCGCGGTCGCAAGTGGTAAAGGCGGGAATTTTTATGCGGCTGATCCGCAATGCTGGAAGGAGGTTGTTTGATGATGAATGAAACAATGCAGACTATTTTACACCGCCGTGCAATCAGGCGTTTTGACGAAAGGCAGATAGATGAAGAACTTTTACAGCAGATATTACAGGCAGGGCTTTATGCTCCCAGCGCGGGCGGGAAACAGGGAGTGATTTTTGCAGTATGCCAGGACAGAGAAGTGAATGAACGGTTAGGGAAAATCAAACGGGCAAACTCCAATCCCCATATGGCAACGGCGAAAAACTATGTATCTAAAGAACAGCCAAGTATTGCAGACGACCCTGGGCTGGTAAATACTTTTTATGACGCGCCGACTGTCATCACAATGTTTGCCCCGAAAAATTTTCTCTTTTCCGCAGATGATTGTGCGGTTGCCGCTGAAAATATGATGCTGGCAGCGGACTCTTTGGGGATTGGCTCCTGTTATATCGGGCAAGGCTGGACAGCTTTTGCAGACAGCTACGGACAGGAAATTTTGCGTAAATGGGAAATCCGCACAGATTATTATGCTGTCATGCAGCTCTTATTAGGCTATCCAAAAGCAGACGACAAGCACCCCGCGGCGAAAGCGCGCAAAAATGATAGAATTTTAAGATTTAGTTAAGTGAAGGGAACTGCTGCGGGGCGTTGTCTGTTGTGAGAGGGCCGCCAGAGTCCGATTCCAAACCCAACGGAACCCCGCTCCCGCTCGGAGAAAAGCGCAGCGGACGCTAAGCCCTTTAAAGACCTCGCTAAGCGCCGGCGGTTTTCTACGGGTTCCTTATGGGTTTGGAATCGGACTCTGGCTACATACACGCCACGCTATAATAAAAACAACAAATAATATGGCTCATCATGGCTATAGCATAAAAACAATTTTTTGCTTCTTTCCAAAACTTAGTTAAAAAGATTATTACCATCATGTAAAAACATGATATAATTGCATTCATACCATGAAATGTTTGTCGAATTAACAAATTTGGAAAGAACTAATTTTTTGTTGACAAAATCATAAAATATAACGGTTAAATATTCATTGAATTATTATAAATAAATTATTCTTTCACTATATCAATATCGATCAGATTTACACCAATCACATTCAGTAAGGCTTTTAAGGAGAGGTACTCCTCTTTCAAGATAGCATAGGTTTCTTTGGCGTCTTCCTTTTTTGCTGCTATCATATATCGTTGGATTTTCTTGAACTGTTCAATCGTTTCTTTGGCAATCTCAGCATTACTGGGCATATATACCTCCCATATTGTGGAATATCGATCATGAAGTTGCGTTTCCGGTCGTCAAATCAGGCCGTGCGCGGAGTATCATATTCAATAGTATATCATAATCAAAGAGTAAAGTCTATTGCAATTTGAATATGGAAATATTACAGAATATCACTGTTCAGTAGCGGTTCAGACAGCAATGTAATTTACTTAAGCTTAAGAGTATACTTTTTGATTATTCTGCCGTAACCGAACGATGCGATCAAAGATACATGGCCTGCCGGTTATGTAGCCGGAGGCAGCGACTATATCCATAAGGAACCCGTAGAAAACCGCCGGTACTTAGCGAGGTCTTTTCGAGCTTAGTACCGCTGCGCTTTTCTCCGAGCGGGAGCGGGGTTCCGTTGGATATAGTCGCTGACTCTGGCGGCCCGTTCACAACAAACCACGGCCCGCATAACTCTGCCGCTCAATCCCCCAGAAAACCTCACCCCCAAAAACTCAACTGCTTTCCCGCACATTTCTCCTCAAACCTGTTCACATACCGAAATATCTCTTCATTATCATGAACAATCCCCCGTTCCCCGCACATCCGATGAAACAGTCTCATCAAACAACAACTGTCCGGGCTTTCGGCCACATATTGATTTCCAAATACCCGTATATATCTCTCCTTTAACCGCGGAAACAGGCGGTCAAGCTGTTCATAAAAATACTCCCTGTTCCCGTCCCGGAGCGTCAGTCCCATGCCGAAGCAGATAACGCCGTATACATTTGCCTCCCCGCACATATCCAGGATACGGGAAATATTTTCTTTTGTATCATTGATAAACGGCAGAATCGGCGTCATCCATACAACGGTGGGGATGCCCGCGTCACGCAGCCGCTTTAAGGCCTCAAAACGCTCTCGTGTGGAGCTCACATTCGGCTCGATTTTCCGGCACAGTTCTTCATCCGCGGTCGTTACAGTCATCTGCACAACGCATTTTGTCGTTTCATTGATCTTTTGCAGAAGATCCAGATCGCGTAAAATGCGGTCTGATTTTGTGATGACTGTAAATCCGAATCCATATTGCAGGATCAGATGCAGCGCTTTTCGGAGATGTCCTGTTTCCATCTCCAGAGGGATGTAGGGATCGGTCATGGAGCCTGTGCCAATCATGCATTTTTTCCGCTTGCGCCTGAGGGCGTTTTCTAATAAGTCAACCGCATTTTCCTTGACTTCGATGTCTTCAAAGGCGTGCTCCATGTGATAGCATCTGCTTCTGGAGTCACAGTAGATGCATCCGTGGGTGCAGCCGCGGTACAGGTTCATTCCGTTTTTGGAAGACAGGATTCCTTTTGCCCTTACATAATGCATGCCGCTGTTTTCTCACCTCCAGCGCTTTAAGGTCGGGAACCATTCACGCATGGCGTTTCTTGCCTGCTCTTCGGTCATATTGGGGTTGGCGGCAGCCATATTGGGGACGCACAGCTCGATCATTTCTTCCATCGTACCCTTGAACGTAAATTCGCCGTTTTGAAAACAATACCAGCAGTATTCGTCATTTTTGCCGCCATCCGCGTTGGTTCCGTACAGCCCGTCCGTGTCTCCCAAGGGCATGCCGCAGCACTGACAAAATTTCCGGTTCATTTCACTCATTTCTTTACCTCCGTTTTTACGTGTATATTCTGTGTATTGCTGCAGAGCGTTTTTCAGACGCGCTCTGCCGGTACGCCGGTTCAGGCGTGGCGTCTTCCTCCCGCTGTCTGAACGGTTATGTCTGACTACAGTATGGATGATAGCATATATATCCTGACACCTTTTGTCAGGGTTTGTTTTTTTCATAGATCTGCTTTGCCTGTTCGGCGATGACCTCCCTCAGATAAGCGGGTGAGAGGATGTCCACCTGCGTTCCGAATGACAGCAGAAATCCGGTCAGCCACGCGTCTGCGGGCATGTCGGCGGAGGCGATGAGATCGCCGTTTTCCAGTCTCTGTATCTGCGCGGGATCGAACTCATCGTAAACGCGGTATGCTGTTTCCGCCGGAAAACGCAGCGTGATCGGATGGCAGTCCGGCCCGGAGGCGTCGGCCGGTTCCGGGATGTCGCGGCGTGTAAAAGATTCATGTAACATCTCTAAATCAATAATGCGGTTTAATTTGAAGATCCGCATACCCTGTTTTTCCGTGCAGAACGCTTTCAGATACCATGCTTTTGATTTGTAGACAAGCTTATACGGATGCACGGTCCGTCTGCTTATGGCGCCGTAAGAGCCCGCATAGCGGATTCTGACGCTTGTGCAGTGGATGACGGCGGATTTTAGCAGCTCAAAGGTTTCCTTGTCAGAGCCGGCATTCCCCCATCTGGAAAAATCGACTTCAAGCCAGTTTTCCGCGTGGAGATGAAACATGGCGGAAAGCTTCTGCAAGGTCTGGCCGCCGTCCGCATTCCCGGCGGCATGCATGCTCTGCAATGCCGTGAGGATTTCCTGCTTTTCTCCCTCTGACAGCACGGCCCGGTTCAGGACAAAATCCTTCATTAAGCGGATACCGCCATGTCTGCCGGCTTCGGAGTAAACGGGAATGCCGGCCCCGCTTAAGGCGTCGATATCTCTGTAAATAGTGCGGACGGATACTTCAAACTTTTCTGCCAGCTCCGGGGCGGTGGCCTGCCCCTTGTCAAGTAAATGGTATATGATTTTAAATAGCCTGCTTTCCTGCATTGCCGTATCCTTCCTTTCATGGACAGTTATAACGTTTCCTGTAAATCATGAGTAACCGTTCAGGTTGTATGAGCTGATATAATCATGACTCACGGTATCAGGATTTATTATAGCGGTTTGTATCGTTCCTATCAACCGTTCAATATGGGGCGGTTGATGTGAGCGCGGACGGGTTGCGATTGGAACTGTTTAAAATAAATATAACAAAAGAAAAATGGCGGTTACGTGTAACAGTTCGGGTTGTCTGAACTATTACGGTTACGTAACCCGAGAGCCCATTTTGCTCCCAAAACCCCTTGACAAAAATTAACTAACTAATTATTATAAAGTTAATTATTTCCGCCGAATCAGGCTCACCCTGTTTCGGCGCTCAAAGAGAGGAGGTTTTAACATGTGCGGCGGCCTGATGAATTATGAATCAAGGAATTACCGGCTCGTAAAGAAGTACATGATGACAAACAAGCTTCACCGGATGTATCTGGACCGCGAGCTGAACAAATCAGGCGTTTACAGGAGCCAGCATCAGATTTTGATGTATATTGCGCGGTTTCCAAACGCCTCGCAGAAGGAGATTGCGGGCCATCAGAATGTCTCGACCGCGACGATCGCGGTTTCGCTCAAGAAGCTGGAAAAGGGAGGCTATATCAGCCGGGTTTCCAATGAGAGCGACAACCGTTTTAACCAGATCTGCATTACCCCCAAGGGGCGGGCGGTGGTGGAGGAGAGCTGCCAGGTCTTTCATAAGCTGGAGGACGCCCTGTTTGAGGGCTTTGGCGAGGAGGATTTTGAACGGTTTGAGGGATATCTGGATCGGCTCCGCCTGAATCTGGAACATCTTTTGCAGGAATAGAAGACGGAGGCTATGATATGAATCTGAAACGATATAAAAAATATGCGGCCCCGTACCGGAGCGCGTTTATCATCGGCCCTCTGATGATGCTGACAGAGGTGTTTGGGGAGATTATGCTGCCCAGGCTGATGTCTTTTATTATCAACCGCGGCGTCGCGCAGAGGGATGTGGGCTATATGCTGCAGATCGGGCTTCTGATGCTCGTGACCACGGTTTTTATGGCAGCGGGCGGCGTTCTAGGCGCTTATTTTGCGGCCAAGGCGTCGATCAGCTTTACCAGCGATCTGCGCCAGGATGTGTTTTCCAGAGTGCAGCAGTTTTCATTTAAAAATATTGACGATTTCAGCACAGGCTCTCTGGTGACGCGGCTGACGAATGATGTCCAGCAGGTGCAGAATGTGATGATGATGGGCCTGCGGATGATGCTGCGCGCGCCCGGCATGCTGGCGGGGGCTTTGATCATGGCGTTTATCATGAACGCCCGTCTGGCGGTGATCATTCTGATCGTGATCCCGCTTCTGACAGCCGCAATCGCGGCGATCCTTACGACCGCATACCCGCGCTTTGAATTCATGCAGAAGCGGCTGGACGCCCTAAATAACGGGATCCAGGAGGTGCTGACGAATGTCCGGGTGGTGAAATCTTTTGTCCGGGAGGACTATGAGAAGGAGCGCTTCGGGCGCATGAACGGGGAATTAAAGGAGAGCAGCCTTAAAGCGATGCGGATTGTGATTGCCACCATGCCTGTGATGATGCTGGCCATGAATGTGACAACCATTGCCGTGGTGTGGAACGGGGGGAATTTAATCATTGCCGGCGATATGCCGGTGGGAGATCTGACGGCGTTCACCACATATATCGTGCAGATCCTGATGTCGCTCATGATGCTGTCCATGGTATTTTTGCAGAGCTCCCGCGCGGCAGCCTCGATCCGGAGGATTGACGAGGTGCTGAAAGCTCCCATTGACTTAACGGATGAGGGCGCGGCGAGGAAGGACGCGGTGGTGACAGAGGGGAAGGTCGAGTTTCAGGATGTCTGCTTCTCGTATGAGGCGGGCGGGGAAACGGTTTTGGATCACATTAACCTCACGGTACAGGGCGGCGAGACAGTGGGGATCATCGGTCCGACGGGAAGCGGCAAGACATCTCTGGCACAGCTCATCCCAAGGCTTTACGATGCCGTGTCGGGCCGCGTGCTGGTGGACGGGATTGATGTGAGGGATTATTCCTTACAGCATCTGCGGGAGGGCGTCGGGATGGTGCTGCAGAAAAATGTCCTCTTTTCCGGGACCATTGAGGAAAATCTCTTATGGGGCGATGAGGAAGCGGGAGAAGAGGAGCTGCGCGAGGCGGCCAGGCACGCCCAGGCAGACGGGTTTATCACGTCTTTTTCCGACGGATACGACACGGAGATGGGCCAGGGCGGCGTAAATGTGTCCGGAGGCCAGAAGCAGAGGCTGTGCATTGCCAGGGCGCTTATCAAGAAGCCGAAGATCCTCATTCTGGATGACAGCACGAGCGCGGTCGATACCGCGACCGAGGCGCATATCCGGGCCGCGTTTAAGGGCGCTCTTAAGGATACCACGAAATTCATTATCGCGCAGCGGTTAAGCTCAATTGAAGACGCGGATCAGATTATCGTGCTCGAGGACGGGCGCATCACGGGACAGGGCAGCCATGAGGATCTCCTTAAGACGTGCGGCGCGTACCGGGAGATCTATGAGACGCAGTACGGGGCGTTGTCGGAAAACGCGCCGCAGGAGACAGCCGGAAAAGCGCGGCCGGAGAAAGAGGCCGGAGAAGGCGCTGGAGAAGCGCCGTCAAAGAAATCGGCGGAAGTGCGGCCGGAAGCTGCGGGAAAGGGGGCAAAGATTAATGGATGAGAGACGGATTCAAAGCCTGAAACGGCGTTATGGGAACCGTACCGAGCGTATGCCAATGAAAAAGCACGGCCCCGGAAGGGCTGCTGCGGCGCGCGGCGGGGGACGGCCGAAAAACAGCAGGGAAACCGTTAAGCGGCTGATGTCCTATCTGGAACGGGACCGGGCGGGAATGGCGGCGGCCTTCCTCTGCGTACTGATCGGCTCTGTCACGAATCTGGCCGGGGCCTATATGCTGAGACCTATTATCAACCGCTATATAGCGCCTGTGGACGGAAGCCGCGGCGATGCGGCGGGGCTGTTTGGGGCGCTCACGGTGATGGCGGCCGTGTACCTGCTAAGCGTGTGCGCAAATTACGCACAGTCGCGCATTATGCTGACCATTGCCCAGAATGCGCTGGAGCGGATCCGCGGGGAGCTGTTCGGGCGGATGCAGAAGCTCCCCCTGCGCTTTTATGACACGAACAGTAACGGGGATCTGATGAGCCGTTTTACGAACGATGTGGACACCATCGGGAACATGCTCAGCGGCACGCTGGTCCAGCTCTTTTCCGGGGCTTTGAGCATCCTGGGGACGCTGGCCCTGATGATTTACACGAATGTGTACCTGACTGTGATTACAGTGGCCATGATCCCGCTGATGATGAAAGCCGGAGGCTATGTGGCCGGCCGGAGCCAGAAATATTTCTCAGCCCAGCAGTCGGCGCTCGGCGCGCTGAACGGCTATATTGAAGAGACGATCAATGGACAGAAGGTCGTGAAGGTCTTCTGCCATGAAGCGATCGCGGAAGAGGAATTTTCGTGGCTGAACCGGGATTTGCGGGATAAGCAGATAAAGGCCCAGTTTTTTGGCGGGATCATGGGGCCGGTTATGGGAAATTTAAGCCAGATCAATTATTCGCTGACCGCGTGTATCGGCGGACTGTTGTGCGTCCTGCGCGGCTTCGACGTGGGAGGGCTTACGGTATTTTTAAACTTTTCCCGTCAGTTTTCAAGGCCGATCAATGAGATTTCCATGCAGGTGAGCAACGTGTTTTCCGCTCTTGCGGGGGCGGAGCGCGTGTTTGCTCTGATGGACGCCGAGCCGGAGCCAGAGGATGAGGCGGACGCGGTTTCTTTGGAGCCCATCCGGGGCGATGTGGAGCTTTCGCATGTAACGTTTGGCTATGATCCGGAAAAGGTAATTTTAAAGGATATCAGCCTGTACGCCCGCCCGGGGCAGAAGATTGCCTTTGTGGGATCCACCGGCGCGGGAAAGACGACGATCACCAACCTGATTAACCGGTTTTACGATATTCAGTCCGGCTGTATTACCGTGGACGGGGTGGATGTGAGGAAGATGAAGCAGGGTGAGCTGCGCCGCAATATCGCCATGGTTTTGCAGGATACGCATCTGTTTACGGGAACTGTGATGGAAAACATCCGCTACGGAAGGCTCGAGGCCACGGACGAGGAGGTCGTGGAGGCGGCTAAAACAGCGTCGGCGCATTCCTTCATCATGCGTCTGCCTAAAGGGTATGACACGATGCTGGAGGGCGACGGGGCAAACCTAAGCCAGGGCCAGAGGCAGCTTTTAAACATTGCCAGGGCGGCTGTCTCCAAAGCGCCGATCCTGATCCTGGATGAGGCCACCAGCTCTGTGGACACAAGAACAGAACGCCATATTGAGCATGGGATGGACCGCCTGATGCGGGATCGGACCACGCTCGTGATTGCCCACCGCCTTTCCACCGTGCGCAGCGCCAACGCCATTATGGTGCTGGAACACGGAGAAATCATTGAGCGGGGGGATCACGAAGAGCTGATCCGCCAGAGAGGCAGATACTACAGCCTGTATACGGGGATGAGTGAGCTGGAATAATAGATGTATACAGCATTAAAAATACACTTTTCAGTAAATACAAGGGTTTCGCCGGTTCAGATCAAAACGGGCCGGCAAAAAAAATCTGGAAAAAATTGCCATAAGATTACGCTGAGGACGATGTATCGCCCGGTTTTCTCCTGTTTTTCGTATAAACTATGTGCATACGAAAGACAGGAGGATGCAGCATGCAGGTACGTGAGGCAACAATTATACGAATCCGTGAGCTTCTTAAACGGGAACGGCTCACTTTATATGCATTGGCCTATAAGACAGGGATGCCAACGTCCACACTGAAGTGTATCATCAATGGGCGCAGCAAAAATCCCGGGATTGTGAATATCCAGAAGATAGCAGAAGGCTTCAATATGTCGATTCGGGAATTTTATGACAGCGAGCTGTTTGATAATTTGGATCAGGAAGATTGAAGAGACGGCCGGATCGGGCGGCGGCAAAAGATATGGCTGCCGCCGCCCGGTTGACTATTTTGTCCCGAAAATCCGATCCCCGGCGTCGCCCAGGCCCGGACAGATATAAGCGTCGCCGTTTAGGCAGCGGTCTACATGGCCTGTGTAGATCTGGATATCCGGATGCGCCTCGTGAAGGCGCTTTAATCCTTCAGGCGCGGCGATGATGGACATAAATTTAATGGTCCGGCCGCCGTGCTCCTTGATAAAACGGACGGCCTCCACCGCCGAGCCGCCGGTAGCCAGCATGGGATCCGTGACTACAATGGTGCGCAGCTCGATCGGCGTCGGAAGCTTGCAGTAATACTCATGGGGTTCGTGCGTCTCCTCGTCCCGGTACAGGCCGATGTGCCCCACCTTTGCAGAGGGAACCAGGGCCAGAATGCCGTTCACCATGCCGAGCCCGGCCCGGAGGATGGGGACAACGGCCAGCTTTTTGCCGGCCAGCATAGGGGTCATGCACGTTTCAATCGGCGTCTCCACCTCCTGATCCTCCAGGGGCAGATCGCGCAGGGCCTCATAGCCCATCAGCATGGAGATCTCCTCGATTAGAGAACGGAATTCATTGGTTCCGGTCGCCTTGTTCCGGAGAATGGAAATCTTGTGCTGGATCAGCGGGTGATCAAGGATCGTTACATTTTTCATAGGAAAGCCTGCCTTTCTATTTGTTGTCAGGACTGTAATGGATGAGCACATATCCGCCGGCGGCCTGGCTGACCGGAAGGCTTACATACACGACGCCCTGTTTTTCATAGCTGAATATCTCGGGCCACCCCTCACCGCCCGCGGAAAAATCGGCTGCCTTAAGCTTATTATAGTAGTATTCCACCGTGCGGTCCGACGCGTTCAGCTCGCTGCGGATGCCCTCCTCATTCCCGGCCGCATCCGACAGCTTATAATCGCCGGACACGATATAGCCGGCCACGGTATACGCATCCGTAAAGTCGGGAAGCCCGAGATTTTCCATGGTATCCAGATCAAGGGTATTAGTATAGAAGAAGCGCTCTTCTCCCCCCGAGCCGGAAGCTGCGCTTCCCCTGTAGGAAACCGTGACGCGCTTTAAATTGACTGCCTCGACCGTCGCCCTCACGGAAAACGTCTGATCCGGGAATGCCTTTGCGACAGCCAGCGCGTTGTTCTTTAAAATCGCGTTCGCCTCCTCCTGCCTGGAGCTGTCCTTCATGCCGGAAATCTGCGGATACTGCACAGAAGAGCTGCCGATCTGTTCGGTTTTAAGCTCTGTCTTTAAGGCAGCGCTGTCAGACGGCGCCTGAGAAACCGCTTCGGAAGGGGCGTCGGTCTGTTTAACCGGGGAAGTTTCCTTCATGGATTCCGTCTCCACAGCTTCCGTGGTGTGCAGGGAGGAGAGATCCACAGGCTCCCTTTTTTTACAGCCGGAAATCGCCATGGCGGACAGGGCGGCGAGTATCAGGATGGGGATGGTTTTTTTTCTCATATGTATATGGCCTCCTTTTGTGGTGGGGTTTATCTGAACTGCATCTCCATTGTAACGTAAAATGTTGGGAAATAGTATTGCAATTTTCTTAAGTTTTATCCCCGGCGGCCCTTTCACGCATCCTATCACGCATCCTCCGCCATCCGCACAAATAGTCCTTGAAGAACCACATACCAATATGCTATCATTAAAGACGGCAAAGCCTGAAACCACACGCTTTCAGCGCCGAATGCCGCTGACGCACCGCATTTGACATGAGTAGGAGGTTTAAAACCAGTATGAAGATGTTATCCATTGCAGAAGAATTAAAACGTAATTCCTACCCCGGCCGGGGGATTGTGCTGGGGCGTTCTGCCGACGGGAAGAAGGCCGTGGCCGCTTATTTTATTATGGGCAGAAGCGAGAACAGCAGAAACCGCATCTTTGTGGAGGACGGGAACGGGATCCGCACCCAGGCGTTTGACCCGGCTAAGCTGTCGGATCCGAGCCTGATTATCTATGCGCCGGTCCGCGTCCTGGGAAATAAGACGATCGTGACCAACGGCGATCAGACGGACACGATCTATGAGGGGATGGATAAGCAGCTTACCTTTGAACAGTCCCTGCGCTGCCGTGAGTTTGAGCCGGACGCCCCGAACTATACGCCGCGTATATCCGGGATCATGCATATGGAAAACGGGGCCTTTAATTATGCCATGTCCATTTTAAAGAGCAGCGACGGCGATCCGTCTTCCTGCTGCCGTTATACCTTTGCCTATGAGAATCCGGTTGCGGGAGAGGGCCATTTCATCCACACCTATATGCACGACGGCGATCCCCTTCCAAGCTTTGAGGGCGAGCCGAAGCGGATTGCGGTCCTGGACGATATCGACGAATTCACTGAGCTTATCTGGGACAGCCTGGATGCGGAAAATAAGGTGTCTCTTTTTGTGCGCTATATCGATCTGGCCGCACAGGAGACAAATTCCCGGATTGTCAATAAAAATTAAATTATTATTAAGAACAGAATATTAAAAAAATTATGTTAAGTATGTCACAATTCAGACAAACGTATTACAAGGCTTTCGGCGGGATGAGATTGACGCCAGGCCCGCTGATAACGTAGCCTGCGCCAGCTTCTGTATCCATTAGGAACCCGTAGAAAACCGCCGGCGCTTAGCGAGGCTTTTCGAGCTTAGCGTCCGCTGCGCTTTTCTCCGAGCGGAAGCGGGGTTCCGTTGGATACAGAAGCTGGCGCAGGCGGCCCCTTAGCAATGAACCATAGCTCACATACATCTTAACAAATGCTATTGCAACCTAAACGGTTACAAACACATAACAGTTCAGACAACCGGTACGGTTACTGAACCCCAATGTTTAACCTACGACAAGGAGGAACCATATGAATGAACTGGAGTTAAAATACGGGTGCAACCCGAATCAGAAGCCGTCGCGTATCTTCATGGAGGACGGCGGGGAGCTCCCTATCCGGGTGCTGAGCGGCCGTCCGGGTTATATCAATTTTCTGGACGCCTTTAACGGCTGGCAGCTTGTGAGGGAGCTGAAGGCGGCGACGGGCCTGCCGGCGGCGGCATCGTTCAAGCACGTATCCCCGGCGGGCGCCGCGGTGGGCCTGCCCATGGACGAGACGTTAAAAAAGATTTACTGGGTGGATGATATGGGGGATCTCTCGCCGCTGGCGTGCGCCTATGCGAGGGCGAGAGGCGCGGACCGGATGTCGTCCTTTGGGGACTTTATCTCTCTGTCCGATGTCTGCGACGCGGACACGGCCCGTATTATCAAGAGGGAGGTTTCGGACGGCGTGATTGCCCCGGGCTATACGGATGAGGCGCTGGAGATCCTGAAATCCAAGAAAAACGGAAATTACAACGTGATTGCCATTGATCCGGATTACGTTCCGGCCGCGGCGGAGAAAAAACAGGTATTTGGCATCACCTTTGAGCAGGGCAGAAATGAGCTTCGGGTTGACCGCGCGCTTCTTGAAAATATTGTCACGGAAAATAAGGAGCTTCCGGACCGCGCGAAGGTGGACATGATGATTTCCCTTATTACCCTGAAATACACGCAGTCGAATTCGGTCTGCTATGTAAAGGACGGCCAGGCGATCGGCATCGGCGCCGGGCAGCAGTCCCGCGTTCACTGTACGCGGCTGGCCGGGCAGAAGGCGGACAACTGGTTCCTGCGCCAGGCGCCGCAGGTGCTGGAGCTTCCGTTTGTGGACGGGATCAAGCGGGCGGATCGCGACAACGCGATTGATGTCTACATCGGAGAGGAGTACATGGATGTCCTGGCAGACGGGGCGTGGCAGAGGATTTTTAAGGTAAAACCGCCTGTATTTACCAGGGAGGAAAAGCGCTCCTGGCTTGACCGGATGCAGGATGTCGCCCTGGGATCGGACGCCTTCTTCCCGTTCGGGGATAACATTGAGCGCGCCCATAAGAGCGGCGTGCGCTATGTCGCCCAGCCGGGAGGCTCTGTCCGCGACGACCAGGTAATCGAGACGTGCAACCGGTACGGTATGGTGATGGCCTTTACCGGGATCCGTCTGTTCCATCACTGATGCGGCTATGAGATATATAAAAAAGCTTTGCGCGCTGTTTCTCCTGCTCGTATTCGCGGTAAGCTGCGCGTCATGCGCAGTCCCCGCCGACACTGTTTCGCGCGAGCCGGGTCGGATGGAGGCGCATTTTATTGATGTGGGGCAGGGCGATTCAACACTGATTATCTGTGAGGGCAAAACGATGCTGATCGACGCCGGCGACGACAGCCAGGGAACCGCGATCCAGAACTACCTGCAGAAGCAGGGTATAAAAAAGCTGGATTATCTGGTGCTGACGCATCCGGATTCGGATCATATCGGAGGCGCTCCGGTCATTATCACGAAATTTGACATCGGACAGGTGTTTATGTCTGATTATAAAAAGGATAATAAGACGTACGAAAAGCTCATAAAGGCCCTGGAATACAAGCGGCTGTCGTATCAGACGCCAAAGGTCGGCTCCGAGTATGCGCTCGGCGCGGCCAGCATCCGGATCCTGGGCCCGGCAGGGAAATATGGGAACCCCAATGATGCGTCGGTTGCCCTGATGATTCAGAACGGGGATAACCGTTTTCTGTTCACCGGGGATGCGCAGGAGGAGGCGGAACAGGATATGGCGGAAAGCATCGGCGACCTGTCTGCCGATGTGTACCATGCAGGCCATCACGGGAGCAAAACCTCCACCTCAGAGGCATTTTTTGAACGTGTGAGGCCGTCGTGCGCGGTGATAAGCTGCGCGGAGGGCAATTCCTACGGGCATCCGCATGCCCAGACTCTGAACACCTTCCGCATGAACGGGGTAAAGGTCTACCGCACGGACGAGGAAGGAACGATCATTGCCGTCTCCGACGGGAAGGAGATCCGTTTTGACGTCCCGCCGTCGGAAACCTGGAAGGCAGGAGAGCCCACAGGCTCGGCGGCTTCCGGGAAAAAGGGAGCAGGCGAAAAGAGCGGTTCGGAGGAAGAGGAGAACGGGGGCGGGCCGTCCGGCGGGGAAGAGCCAGCCTATATCCTGAATACAAAAAACAAAAAGTTTCACAGGCCGGAGTGCGATTCCCTTCCGGCCGTCAACCGGAAAAAGTCGTCCGAAAGCCGCGAAAGCCTGATTTCACAGGGATATGAACCGTGTAAGCGGTGTAATCCCTGATAGGTAGCTTTCAGTCTGCGCCGCCTGGTTTTCCGCGCCGAAACGTGTGCAGACAGCTAAAAAAGGTACGTGCGCTTCTTCATAGCGCACGTACCTTTTTTAGCTGTCTGCACACGGGCGTTCAAAGAAAGGCCCGCGCGGCAAAAAATGCTGCCAAAGCGGCGGCGGCCTTACATTTGATTGACCGCATTGTCAAAATAATCGAGCCTGCCCTTTACCATATCCGCGCTGGAGGTGCCTGCGCCGTTACAGAACCGTATGTATTCCTCATTCGAGTCATATGAATCGATAAACTCGCGCAGCCACTCAAGATAGCGCTCTGCGTTTCTGTTTTCATTCAGCACGCGGTACATGCCGTAGCACGCCATGGGCACAGAAGTCTGCTTTAAGCGGACCGAATCCTCAAATGCCCCGTCCAGCCTGTCAAGGGCCTGCCGGATCCGGTTTACCGTATCCTCATTCACCTTATCATTATAGGATGCAATAAACTTCTGCCTGTCCGCCTTGCGGAAGGACACAGGAGCCTGTTCCCCGCCTTTTTCCGTGAGCATCAAAAGCTCGATCACAACCAACAGATCCGTCGAATTTTTAAGCTGCGTCGGGGAAAAGGTCTTTTCAAAAAACGGGTGCGAGACAAGCCCGGATATCGCGTCGCTGAGCTCGTCCGACATATCGGGCGTCATTTTCTGCGACGCATTCAGCGGTTTGCCGGAATTCAGACGGCGGAACATCTCCCGTACATCCTTATCCGTGTAATCCGTAATTTCACACACCTGAAGCTGCGCGGCCATCAGCTCATCCTGCACCTTTTCATCCAGCCTGGAAAACTTCCTGCCCGCAATCTCATAAGACTCGTTGTCAATCACAATCGGATCGAGATTCTTGGAAAGCCTGTAGCCGTCTGCAATAAAGCTGGCAATGCTGTATAAGCGCTGAACTCCGTCAATCACATACTGCTTGCCGTCCTCAATAACGGTGTATGTGGGATTGATAAGATATCCCCTCAAAAGGGAATCAATCAGAAGCGATTTCTGAGAACTGTTCCACACTCCCTCGCGTCTCTGGAGCTTGTGGGTAAACAAAATGTTCCCGCGCTTAATTTTGTTGGTTATTGTCTGAACAGGTTTATTTGGGGTCGAAATCTTCATGCATTACCTCCGGATTTAATCAGAATTGATTATTTTTTATTGTTTTAAGAGTATCATAACAGGGGGGATTTGTAAATAGAAAACGGGCGAAAGGTCGCTGGAGCGGTAACAGTTCAGAGAGCCTGATATGCTTTTTTGCTGAAATACATCTTCCAAATGTATATGAAATATTCATTACATCTCACCTTATCCCAGGCCGCCTCATATGATACAACAGGAAGCCCCCGTCCGGGCGGCTTTCCACAGGCTGAACAATTTTTTAACAGTCGTTGATGGTTCTTGCTTGTAATTTCTAAAAATTGCTATATAATAGAAACCGTAGATGAAGCTTTTACCTTTATTACTACAAAAAAGAAGAAAGGCGGATTTGTAACATGAAAGAAGTAATTTATCTCGACAACGCGGCGACGACGAGGACGAAGCCGGAGGTTGTCGGGGCAATGCTTCCGTATTTCACGGAATTTTACGGCAACCCCTCCTCTGTCTATGAGTTTTCGGCGGAGCCGAAGAGGGCGATTGCACACGCCAGGGAGACGATTGCAAAGTCGCTCGGCGCGAAGACGAATGAAATATATTTTACAAACGGCGGAACCGAATCGGACAACTGGGCTCTTGTGGCGACAGCAGAGGCGTACCAGGATAAGGGGAAGCATATTATCACGAGTAAAATCGAACATCACGCCGTTTTGCACACCTGCGAATACCTGGAGAAGCGCGGCTTTGAGGTGACGTATCTGGATGTGGATGAGTTTGGCGTTGTAAAATTAGAGGAGTTAAAGAAGGCTGTCCGGCCGGATACGATCCTGATTTCAATTATGTTTGCAAACAATGAGATCGGGACGCTTGAGCCGATCCGGGAGATCGGCGCGATCGCAAAGGAGAGGGGCGTTTTGTTCCACACAGACGCGGTACAGGCATTTGGCCACGTCCCGATCGATGTGGATGAATACCACATTGACATGTTAAGCTCCAGCGCCCATAAGCTGAACGGCCCGCGGGGCGTGGGTTTTCTCTACATCCGCACAGGCGTAAAAAGCCGTTCCTTTATTCACGGCGGCGCGCAGGAGCGCAAACGCCGCGGCGGCACGGAGAACACGCCGGGGATCGCCGGGTTCGGGAAAGCGGTGGAGATGGCGATGGAGACTATGGAGGAGAGGACGAAAAAGGAGCGCGCGCTCCGGGATCACTTAATTGAGCGGGTGATGAAGGAAGTGCCTTTCACGAGGCTGAACGGCCATCCGGCGGACCGCCTCTCGAACAACGCCAATTTCGCGTTTCAGTTTATTGAGGGCGAATCGCTGCTGATTATGCTGGATATGGACGGGATCTGCGCCTCCAGCGGTTCTGCCTGTACGTCAGGCTCCCTTGATCCGTCCCATGTGCTTCTGGCAATCGGCCTTCCGCATGAGATTGCCCATGGGTCCCTGCGGCTGACGGTGAGCGACGAGATTACGCGGGAGCAGATTGATACGACGGTGGAGAGCATCAAACGGATTGTGGACCGCCTGCGCTCTATGTCGCCTCTTTATGAGGATTATATGAAGAAGAACGGGAAAAAACAGTAATTGTTCAGACAACCTGGACGTTACAGACAATAACGGATCAAAGGACAGAGAGGAGAGCCATTTTATATGTACTCAGAAAAAGTAATGGATCATTTCCAGAACCCAAGGAACGTCGGAGAGATAGAGGACGCGAGCGGCATGGGAACCGTGGGCAACGCCAAATGCGGGGACATCATGCGGATTTATCTGGATATTGACGATAATCAGATCATCCGGGACGTGAAGTTCAAGACTTTTGGCTGCGGCGCCGCGGTCGCCACGAGCAGCATGGCCACGGAGATGGTGAAGGGAAAGAGTATCCGCGAGGCCATGCAGGTGACGAACAAAGCGGTGATGGAAGCGCTTGACGGATTGCCTCCTGTTAAGGTACACTGTTCTTTGCTGGCAGAAGAAGCCATTCATGCCGCTTTGTGGGATTACGCGAAAAAGCATGGCATTGAGATAGAGGGGCTTTCACAGCCAAAGAGCGATATCGGCGAAGAAGAGACGGACGAAGAGTATTGATTGGAATTGGATGAATAAGAAAAAAGTAGTGGTCGGCATGTCCGGAGGGGTAGACTCCTCCGTGGCTGCCTGGCTTTTGAAGGAACAGGGATATGACGTGATTGGCGTGACCATGCAGGTCTGGCAGGACGAGAGCCCGGAGGCCATGGAGGAAAACGGGGGCTGCTGCGGCTTAAGCGCCGTGGAGGACGCCAGAAGAGTGGCCGAGCGCCTGTCGATCCCGTATTATGTGATGAACTTTAAAAAAGAGTTCAGAGAACACGTCATGGATTATTTCGTGCGGGAATACGTGTCGGGGAAGACTCCCAATCCCTGTATTGCCTGCAATCGTTTTGTGAAATGGGAGTCGCTTCTGGCGCGCAGCCTGGAGATCGGGGCGGATTATATTGCCACCGGCCATTACGCCAGGATTGAGAAGCTTTTAAACGGCCGTTTTGCGGTGAAGAAATCCGTCACGGCGGCCAAGGATCAGACCTATGCGCTTTATAATCTGACCCAGCGTCAGCTTTCGCACACGCTGATGCCGGTCGGTTCATATACAAAAGAGGAGATCCGCGATATGGCGGGACGGCTGGGCCTTACAGTGGCCGGGAAGCCGGACAGCCAGGAGATTTGCTTTATTCCGGATCATGATTACGCAAAATTTATTCAGGAAAACACGGATTGCCGGATTGAGGAAGGCAATTTTATCGATAAAGACGGCCGCATACTGGGCCGGCATAAAGGCATCACCCATTACACCGTGGGGCAGAGAAAGGGTTTGGGCCTTTCGATGGGACGCCCTGTCTTTGTGACAGAGATCCGCCCGGAGACAAATGAGGTGGTGATTGGAGAAAATGAGGATGTATTTTCAGAGAGGCTTTTCTGCAGCCATGTAAACTGGATGGCAATAGAGGGCCTGTTTGGGGAAGAGATGCGGGTGACTGCCAGGATCCGCTACAGCCATAAGGGCGCTCCCTGCCTGATCCGCGAGACAGACGACGGACGGGTGGAGTGTATATTTGACGAGCCGCAGAGGGCGGCTGCGCCGGGACAGGCGGTGGTGTTTTACGATGGGGATCTGGTGGTCGGAGGAGGAACCATCTTATGATAAAAGAATTCTGCGGCAGGAGGGCGGGTCTTCTGCTCTGCGCCTGTCTGGCCATGGCCGGCCTTTCCGGCTGCGCGGCCTATAAAGAGATTGATTTGACAAATGGACAGGAAACGGTAAGCGGCCGGGAGGCCGGGGATATAAAAAGGCAAAATGGCGGGGAGGCGGCGCAGGGCGAAAGCGCCGGCGCTCCGGGAGACGGGATTGTGACGCACAGCGTAACGCTGGAGGATGAGAGAAGCGCGATGGCCGCGGACGGCGAGGCCGTGGCGGATGTGAGCTCCCTGGACAGCGGCATCACCATGGCAAACGGGTTCACGGAGGTGGACGAGACGGTTGTGATCACGCAGGATCTCGTAAATGTGCGCGCCGGATGCGGGACAGAGTACGAGGTGGTGACACAGCTAAACCGCGGAGACAGCGTGAAGCGGACCGGCTACAGCGACGGGTGGAGCCGGATTCTCTATAAAGATCGGACATGCTATGTGCTGTCGGAGTTTGTCATGAAGGCCGGCGCGTCCGGGCCGGCCGACGGCTGGGCGGAGAGCGTATCCGCCTTTGAAAACGGGGAGGCCGCGCCGGCAAGGTCCATCGAAGCGCCGGCGGCGTTCAACGGGCGGATCATTGCCATCGACGCAGGCCATCAGACAAAGGCAAACCCGGAAAAGGAGCCGATCGGCCCCGGCTCCTCGACCATGAAGGCCAAGGTCGAGGCCGGAGGAGAGGGCGTTTCAACCGGGATCCCGGAATATAAGCTGACCCTGGCAGTCGCCTTTAAGGTAAAGCGGATCCTGGAGGAACGGGGCTATCAGGTGGTGATGATCCGCGAGAGCAATGACGTGAATTTAAGCAATGCCAAGCGGGCGGAGATGGCGAACCGCAGCGGCGCGTCAGTTCTGGTGAGAATCCACGCCAATTCGCTTGACAACGCCACGGTTCACGGGACGCTGTCCATGTGCCAGACGGCGAACAATCCGTACAACGGCGATCTGCACAGCCAGAGCTATTCCCTGTCAAAAAAGGTCACGGACAGCATCTGCGCGGCGACCGGCTTTAAAAACCGCGGCGTGCAGGAGACAGACACCATGAGCTGCATCAACTGGAGCGAGATTCCGGTCACGCATGTGGAGATGGGCTTTATGAGCAACCCCGAGGAGGATCAGAAGATGGCCCAGGATGAGTACCAGGAGCTGATCGCAGGGGGAATTGCCAACGGGATTGACGCATATTTTGCAGAATAAGAAATAAAGGAGACATTGATGAAATATCCGTTCATTAAAAATGTACATCACGAGGAGGTCTTCTCCCTGGCCGGGCAGGTTCAGGCTGCGCAGGGCCAGA
Source organism: Otoolea muris (assembly GCF_943193115.1). NCBI lineage: Bacteria > Bacillati > Bacillota > Clostridia > Lachnospirales > Lachnospiraceae > Otoolea > Otoolea muris. The sequence goes on along the minus strand of NZ_CALPCY010000007.1, from coordinate 27,333 downwards.
TTGTGAGCAAAACGCTGGCCCAGAATCGGGCGGTCAGCGTGACGCTGTTTGCGTTTGCACAGGGCGAGGAGATATCCACGCACGATTCAAAGGGAGACGCGTTTGTAACCGTGCTGGAGGGATGCGGGCGCTTTACGGTGGACGGGACGGACTATCTGGTCCATGCCGGGGAGGCGCTGGTCATGCCGGCACAGAAGCCGCATGCAGTTTATGCACAGGAGGCGTTTAAGATGATGCTCACGGTCGTTTTCCCGGAGGACGGGGCGCAGGAGTAAGGCGGCTCCCTCACGGTTTCCCCGGCCCGCATATTCCGCCATTAATTTTATAACAGATCATCGGGATATGAACCGTGAAAAAATAAAGACCAACAAAAAAACTCCCCGCAGCGGGCTGTGGGGAGTTTTCGATATGTAAAAAGCGGAGACGGAGGGATTCGAACCCTCGTACCGGCTCAACGCCGGTAAACTGATTTCGAGTCAGCCCCGTTACGGCCGCTTCGGTACGTCTCCGGACAGGCAGTGATTACTGCGTCTTTTGTATTATACCTGATCATTTTGATTTTGTCACCTATTATTTTTTTAAAAATCCAGAAATATACAGGAGGAAAAAACGTGAAATTTGCAAGACGGATGGATCGGTTTGGGGAGGGCGTGTTCTCCATGCTGGCCCAGATGAGGGATAAGCGGGCGAAAAAGGGAGGGGCGATCGTGGATCTGAGCATCGGAGCTCCCAATATTCCGCCGGCGCCCCATATTTTAAAGGCGCTCAGCGAGGAATGCCTTGTGCCTGAGAATTATTTGTATGCGATCAATGACACAGAGGAGCTTTTGGAAGCGGCAGCCGCCTGGTATCAGAGGCGCTATGGCGTGTCCCTGGATCCGGGAACCGAGATCTGCTCGCTTTTGGGCTCCCAGGAGGGGCTTTCGCATATTGCGCTGTCAATTGTGGACGAGGGCGATGTGGTTCTGGTTCCGGATCCCTGTTATCCGGTCTTTGCCGACGGGCCGTCGCTGGCGGGGGCAAAGCTCGTGTATATGGAGCAGAAGAGGGAGCGCGGTTATATCATCGATTTGAAGGCGATTCCCGAGGAGGCGGCCAGGGCGGCGAAGCTGATGCTCGTATCCTACCCCAATAATCCGACAACGGCCGTGGCGCCGGATTCGTTTTATGAGGAGCTCGTTGCCTTTGCCAGGAAATACGAGATCATTGTGCTGCACGACAACGCGTACAGCGAGCTGGTGTTCGACGGCCGTACATGCGGGAGCTTCCTTGCCTTTCCGGGGGCAAAGGAGGTGGGCGTGGAATTTAATTCCCTGTCAAAGACGTACGGCCTGGCCGGGGCGCGGGTGGGCTTTTGTATCGGGAACCGCGAAGTAGTGGGGCGTCTGAAAACGTTAAAGAGCAATATGGACTATGGGATGTTTCTCCCTGTCCAGAAGGCGGCGGTTGCGGCCGTGACCGGGGATCAGGCGTGTGTGGCGGCGACGAGGGCCGCGTATGAGAGAAGGCGCGACTTGCTCTGCGAAGGCTTTGGCCGCATCGGCTGGCCGATCGAAAAGCCGGCGGGGACGATGTTTGTGTGGGCCGGGCTCCCGGCCGGGTTTGACAGCTCGCTTTTGTTTGTGCAGGAGCTGTTTGAGAGATCCGGCGTGCTGACAACGCCTGGCAGCGCGTTTGGCCCCTCGGGCGAGGGCTATGTGCGGATGGCGCTGGTACAGGACGAGGAGGCCATCGAATGCGCGCTGGCGGCTGTGGACGCGTGCGGCATTTTGAAGGGGAGATGAGGGAATGGGTAAGGCGAGGCGCTATATCTGGCAGGCAGTCCTGATCCTTTATATTGCGTTTATTTTTTCAAATTCTCTCACGCCGGCGGCGAGATCCTCGGCGGAGAGCGGTTTTGTGATGGCAAAGATCCATGCGCTTTTGGGGGCGATTGGGATGAGGGACGTGTCCTGGCTGACAGAGCATCTGATCCGCAAGGGAGCGCATTTTACGGAATACACGCTGATGGGAATTCTGCTGTTTCGGAGTATGAAAACACTGGATTGCGGGAAGATAGTAATAGTGAGGAAGATCCATGAGGCCGCTGCGTTTATGATTCCCTTTGTGGACGAGACGCTTCAGCTCTTTACAGAAGGCCGTTCAGGGCAGATAAGCGACGTATGGCTCGATATGTGCGGCGTCGCGGCCGGTCTTTGTATTTCGTGGGTAACCGTTCAGATCGGCGTGCGCCTTCACCGCGCCGGCCGTGCGAAACGCAGCGGCCGCGGGCTTACTGGCGGATGGATTTAAAGAGGGCGCGGCAGGGAGGTTTGAGGAGACTGTGAGAGGAACTAATATAAAGATTGTCCTTCAGTATGACGGGACGCGCTATGACGGCTGGCAGAAGCAGGGGAATACGGACAGGACCATACAGGGAAGGCTGGAGCGCATCCTGGAGCGGATGACGGGACAGCCGGTGGAGGTGTATGGCTCGGGGCGGACGGACGCGGGCGTGCATGCCCTGCGGCAGACGGCCAATTTCTATCTTCCCCCGGACAGTCAGGGGAAGGAATGGACGCCGGAGGCGGCGCGGGATGCGCTGAACCGGTATCTGCCGGAGGATATCGCTGTTTTGGAGGCAGATCATGTTCCGGAGCGCTTCCACAGCCGCCTGCACGCAGTGTCAAAGACGTATCTGTACCGGATTGAGACGGCAAAGCGGGCCGATGTATTTCAGCGGAAATATGTTTACATATTGGGAAGGACGCTGGATGCAGACGCGATGGAGCGCGCGGCCCTCTTCCTGGCCGGGAGGCATGATTTCAGGGGGTTTTCTTCCCTGAAGCGGACCAGGAAATCCACGGTCCGCACACTGGATCTGCCGGAGATCCGGACAGAGAAAAGCCGGGTGGAGCTTCGCTTTACGGGGGACGGCTTTCTCTACCATATGGTGCGGATCATGGCCGGGACGCTGATAGAGGCGGGGCTCCATGAGCGGAGCGCCGAATCGGTCAGGGAGGTTCTTGAGAGCGGGGACCGCTCGCTGGCAGGATTTACCGCCCCGCCGCAGGGGCTGTTTCTGGCGGATGTGCGTTATTAAAATTCCACCTGCGCTAATCCGACGTCTCGCCTGCATTGCTATAAATGACATGCAGGCAAGTCATTGGATTGCAACCGCACAGGTGGAAAAATTTCCAAAGCATGCAATAAGATACGGTTTTGGTGCATTAAACAAGTAGAAAGGAATTCATGGTCCATGTTTTTGATGGGGATATTGACAGCCTTAGACGAGCCGGCCGCTTATGACAGGATGAGCGACGAGAAGCTGCTTTTACTGGTCGCCAAAGGGGATCAGGATGCATTTTTGCGGCTCTACCATAATACAGATAAGACGATATACGGCTTCATTTTATCCATAATGCGCAGCCCGCAGGATGCGGAGGAGGTCATGCAGGAGACGTATTTAAAGGTCTGGACCAGCGCGGGAAGCTACAAGTCGCAGGGAAAGCCCCTGGCCTGGATGTTTACCATCGCCAGAAATCTCTGTTATATGAAGTTCCGCGATCAGAAGCATGTGGCCGATATCGGCCTTGCCGATTTATCGGAGATGGAGACAGGGGAATTCTGTCCTCAGATTGAGGACGCGGCGGATAAGCTCGTGCTTCACGCCGCGCTCTGTATCCTCGGCGAGGAGGAACGGCAGATTGTGCTGTTACATACAACAGCGGGGATGAAGCACCGGGAGATCGCGGCGGCCTTGCAGCTTCCGCTTCCCACCGTACTGTCCAAGTACAATCGCGCCATGAAGAAACTGCAAAAACATTTGAGAGAGGAGGAAGGACATTGACCGATCATTCGGACCTTAAATGGAATAATGACGAGATAGCCGGGCATCTTCGATCGGCAGTGGAAGCCCTGACTCCGGATGTTCTGAGCAGGATTGATTTCACGACGCCCCAGGAGATTTACGCCGGGCCGTCAAAAACCGTAAGGCTTTACAGGAGGATGAGGACAGCCGCGCTCGCGGCGGCCGCGTGCCTGGCGCTGGCGGTCGTGAGCGGGGGCGTAGCGGGCTACCAGAACCGGAGAGTGGATTCCGTGATCGGGATCGACGTGAACCCCAGCATCGAGCTGTCCGTGAACCGGAGGGATAAGGTGCTGCGCGCAGAAGCATTGAACGCAGACGCCCGCGAGGTGCTTGACAACATGGATCTGGAGAATGTCGATCTGGATATTGCGGTGAACGCGCTGATAGGATCCATGGTGCGCCATGGCTATTTAGACGACCTGGACAATGCGATTCTGGTGACTGTGGCGAATAAGGATACGGAAAAAGCGGCTGTCCTGCGCCAGGATGTGGTGATTGACATCGAGGCGTCCTTGGAGGAGCACAAGGTACAGGCCGTGGTCTATGATCAGCAGGCCCTGGATAAAAGCGAGGTGCAGGAGCTGGCGCAGGAATACGGCATCTCCTACGGGAAGGCGTATTTCCTCTGGGAGCTGATCGAGGAAAATGATTTAAGCCATGAGGAGATGGAAGCCTTTTCCGGCATGACCATGGAAGAGATTGCCAGGGAGATCGCGGAGCGCTCCTACAGCGTGCGCGGCGGCAATGAAGCGGACGCCGGGGCGCGGGAAGGCGGTGAAACCGGTATGGAATCCTCATTTGAAAGCCGTCCGCCCGCATCGCAGACGACATGGGAGGAGACGCCGGAGGCGTCCTCTGAGAGCGCGTCGCCGGAGCCGGGCAGCGCGGCGCAGGATACATCCGCGCCAGCGGAAAGCGCGTCGCAGACAGCCGCCACAGAGCCGGCCCTGACGCTCCCGGAAACTACGGAGAGCTTTGTGGAGGACGAGACAGGGGGAAAACGCGTCCGCATCGATTATGTGGACTTTGAGAACGGCTATTTAAACGTCATATTCCGTGAAAAGGTCAAGTGGAAAAATCCGACCATTTCCGTGACGGACGAGAACGGCCAGAGCTATCCGGCCCGCATTGAAGACACAGGCCCGGATTCCTGCGGAATCTCCGTCAAAGGGCTGGAGGGCGGACGGGACTACAGCTTCACGCTGGGCGGCGTGGCCGTGAGGGAAGGCGGCGCGACCGGAAGCGTCAGGGGCTATTTTGACACGCCTGACATCGCAGACGAGCTCCTGGAAAGCCAGGAGACGGAGGACGACGGGGAGGATGACGACGACGGCGGCAGGGAAAGCGGCGCCAGCCGTGAGGACGACGATAATGGGAGCGGGACAGACGTCTCCCGAGCGCCGTCGGATCCTTCCGGCTCGGACACGGAGGACGCGGCCCGGCCTGACGCGGCGCAGGGCGCAGAGCCGGAAGCGGGAACGCAGGAGCCGTCCGGAAGCGATGCGCCGGACAGCGCGCCCGGGGAGTCTTTATAATGCGCCCGGGGAGTCAGGACAGGGCTCCTGATACGAAAAAAAAGGGGACCAAAGCAGGAAGAATGGCGCTGTACGGCATGATGACAGCGCTGGCCTTCCTGTTCGGCTATGTGGAAAGCCTGATCCCCATCCATTTCGGCGCGCCGGGCGTAAAGCTGGGACTGGCGAACCTGGCGGCCATTGTGAGCCTTTATCTGCTCGGCGGGGCGGCGGCGGCAGGGATTTCGCTGGTCCGCGTGATCCTGACAGGATTTACCTTCGGAAACCTCTCTATGATGCTCTACGGGCTGGCAGGCGCGGCCCTCAGCCTTCTCGTTATGTCCATCCTGAAGAAAACGGATCGTTTCGGGTGCGTCGGCGTCAGTGTAGCCGGCGGCGCGGCGCACAATATCGGCCAGATCGCGGTGGCGTGCCTGGTTCTGGAGAGCGCAAGCCTTCTGTACTACCTTCCGGCGCTTCTGGCGGCTGGCACGGCGGCGGGCTGTGTGATAGGCTGCCTGGGAGGGATCGTGGTGGAACGGCTCTCGCGGTATTCCTCATTCCTGTAAGAAAGCAGATGTAAATCCCCCTGATTTGTGCTATACTGTAAAAAATGGTATCAGTTCAGGCAGGTCTGCGCGCCTGCTGCGCTGACCGTACGGAAACGTGGCGGCAGCAGGCATATGTCCCATCGCGAAGCGATTTCCACGGGCAGATGCCGTAACAGTTCAGGTTGTCTGAACTGTTACAAAAAATGAATCACTGTAACCATCCCCCCGGACAGTCTGCGAATGGCGTTCTAACCTGCGCGGCCCGCCGGACGGTTACAATTCCTTACTATTACAGCCCATAACAGGAGGAGCAAAATGGTTTACGGAGCAATCAAAAAATTAATCCAATACGGCCTCGGCACAGGTCTGATTACAGAGCGGGATCGGATCTATGCCACTAACCAGATCCTTGACGTTCTTCACATGGATGAGTACGAAGAGCCGCAAGCGGAATGTGGCGAGGTGAATTTGGAGGAGACGCTTAAAGAGCTGATGGATTACGCCCACGCAGAGGGGGTTCTTCCGGAAGACAGCATCGCCTACCGGGATTTATTTGATACCAGGCTCATGAACTGCCTGATGCCAAGGCCAGGCGAGGTGACGGATCGTTTTTGGGAGATCTACCGCACGCAGTCGCCCCGGGCCGCCACGGATTACTACTATAAGCTGAGCCAGGATTCGGATTATATCCGCCGCTACCGCGTCTGCCGCGATATGAAATGGACAGTGGAGACAAAGTACGGCGAGCTGGATATCACAGTCAATTTATCCAAGCCGGAAAAGGATCCGGCGGCCATTGCTGCGGCGAAGCTGGCGAAGCAGAGCGGGTATCCCAAGTGTCTTCTGTGCATGGAAAATGAGGGCTACGCGGGCCGCTTAAACCATCCGGCCAGAAATAACCACCGCATCATTCCGCTCACAATCAACAAGAGCCAGTGGGGCTTCCAGTATTCTCCGTATGTTTATTACAATGAGCACTGCATTGTATTTAACGGGATGCACACGCCGATGAAGATTGAGAAGGCGGCGTTTATTAAGCTCTTTGATTTTGTAAAGCTGTTCCCGCACTATTTCCTGGGCTCAAACGCGGATCTGCCGATTGTGGGCGGATCGATTTTAAGCCATGATCATTTCCAGGGTGGGAATTATACATTTGCCATGGCCAAAGCGCCTGTCGAAGCGCATTATGCAAACGATGAATTTCCGGATGTGGAGGCGGGAATTGTGTACTGGCCCATGTCCGTGCTCCGGACAAGGGCCAAGGATCCGGACCGCCTGATCGAGCTGGGCGACAGGATTTTATCCGCCTGGAGAAGCTACACGGACGAGGAGGCCTTTATCTATGCAGAGACGGACGGAGAGCCGCACAATACGATCACACCCATTGCCAGAAAGAACGGGGAGTTTTACGAGCTGGATCTGGTGCTGCGCAATAACATCACGACAGAGGAATTCCCGCTGGGCGTTTACCACCCCCATCAGGAGCTTCATCACATCAAGAAGGAGAACATCGGCCTGATTGAGGTGATGGGCCTGGCGGTGCTTCCCTCAAGGCTTAAGGAGGAGCTGGCCGCTCTGGGGGAGGCGATCGTAAAAGGCGCGGATATCAGGAAAAATCCGGAGCTTGTAAAGCATGCGGACTGGGTGGAGGAATTTCTTCCCCAATATGAGAAGATCACAGCGGACAATGTGGATGAGATTCTCAAAAAAGAGGTGGGCCTTGTATTTGAGAGAGTATTGGAGGACGCGGGCGTTTATAAGTGTAACGCCGAGGGAAGAGAGGCGTTTGGGCGCTTTTTAAGGAGCGCCGGCTTCCGGAAAGCTTAGAGCGTGTGTTAAAAGTAAAAGGAACCGTTCCGACCGGCGCGCCTGCTGCGCATATGTGTCTGAACGGTTCTTTTTGCCGCTGCCAGCCAGCCCGATTGCGCCGGGATGTACAGAGGCTGGTCCTGAATCAGCCTCTGTACATCCCGTCCGGCTGGTATGCATGCTGCATAAAAGCAGCGATTCCGTCCGGCGTTGTCTGAACCGTTAAATCTGCGGATTCAATGTGAGTATGCCTGCCGTCCGGTACGCAAGGGGTGTCGCCGCAGATCTGCGGCAGAGTTTCTGCTTCGGAATGATCTTCCGGAATTTGATCCGCAGATTCGCTTGCAGATGTATGATAAGGAGTCTGGTTTCCCAGTCCGGCAGCGCTTGAATGGCCGATTTGTTCATTACAAAATCAGTGAAATAAAATGCTGCGATAAATACTTAAAAAAGACAAATCTGAAACGAAAATACGCTCATAAAGTGAATCATATTTTACAATTTTACTGTAACATATCCCTAATGGAAGATCAATGATTTATGAAAAATCCATAAAAAAATTGTGCATTATATCTATTTTATTAAAAGGCTTTTTGGCTATATGGTATTTTTGTTTTATAAATCATGAAATAAAGAACGGCTTTTAGCCATTGAATCTATTTCCGCGGGGGGTTACATACGGCCTGCCTCTGTAAAAATTGCTTGCATGAAACCGCTCTGTATGCTATAGTAGAACAGTCAAAAAACACGCTGATCGGATTCTTAAGGACGGTGCCCCGTATTTTTACATGAGCGGAGTCCCAGAGGAAGCATGAGATGACAGCGGAAGAACAACCAAAACGGAGGAAAAGAGATATGAGCGTTATTTCAATGAAGCAGTTACTGGAAGCAGGAGTACATTTTGGACATCAGACCAGAAGATGGAACCCCAAGATGGCGCCGTATATTTACACAGAGAGAAACGGAATCCACATTATTGATTTACAGAAATCTGTAGTCAAGGTGGACGAGGCGTATAAGGCAGTCGCAGATATCACGGCTGACGGAGGTACGATTCTGTTTGTCGGCACCAAGAAGCAGGCGCAGGATGCGATCCGCACAGAGGCTGAGAGATGCGGTATGTTCTATGTAAATGAGAGATGGCTGGGCGGCATGCTGACCAACTTTAAGACGATCCAGAGCCGTATCGGCAGATTAAAACAGATTGAGGCCATGTCCGAGGACGGAACCTTTGATGTTCTTCCCAAGAAGGAAGTTATCGCTCTGAAGAAGGAGTGGGAGAAGCTGGAGAAGAACCTTGGCGGTATCAAGGAGATGAAGAGAATCCCGGATGCCATCTTTGTTGTGGATCCGAAGAAGGAGAGAATCTGTGTTCAGGAAGCTCACACGCTCGGCATTCCGCTGATCGGCATCATTGACACCAACTGCGATCCGGAAGAATTAGATTATGTGATTCCGGGCAATGACGATGCGATCCGCGCGGTTAAGCTCATCGTATCCAGAATGGCGGACGCTGTGATCGAGGCGAGACAGGGCGAAGCGGAGGCTGACGGATTCAACGGCGAGATGGACGCGGATTCCGAGCAGAACGTATAAGAGCCGGTATCCGGCGGGGCATGTCAGTGAATAATTCGATATGGCGGAAGGCCCTGAGATTTAGATAATATAGAGTTGAACCTGTTAAATGGCAGCACAATCCGGCGCGGGCCTTTCCTCGCCGGAAAACAGAATAGTTACGGAGGGATTGAAAATGGCAGCAGTGACAGCCGCAATGGTAAAAGAGTTACGTGAGATGACAGGAGCCGGTATGATGGACTGCAAGAAAGCTCTTGCAGCTACAGACGCCGATATGGATAAAGCAGTTGAGTTTTTAAGAGAAAAGGGCCTCGCAGGCGCCGCTAAAAAGGCGGGACGTATCGCGGCAGAGGGTATTGTTATGACAACGCTGTCTTCTGATGAGAAGAAGGCGGTTGTCGTAGAGGTAAACGCTGAGACGGATTTCGTTGCAAAGAACGAAAAATTCCAGAGCTATGTTGCAGATGTTGCAGCCCAGGCGCTGAACACAACAGCAGCGGATATCGACGCGTTTCTGGCTGAAAAGTGGGAGAAAGATCCGTCCCTGACCGTGGCGGAAGCGCTTTCCTCCCAGATCTCTGTCATCGGCGAGAACATGAAGATCAGAAGATTTTCACAGCTCGAAGAGGCGAACGGCTTTATTGCCTCCTATATCCACGCTGGCGGAAAGATCGGCGTGTTAGTGGATGTGGAGACAGATGTTGTCAATGACGCGGTAAAGGAGATGGCTAAAAATGTGGCCATGCAGGCCGCTGCCTTAAAGCCGCTGTACACAAACCGCGACGAGGTGGACGCTGATTACATCGAAAAAGAGAAAGAGATTCTCACAGCAGCCGCTAAAAACGAAAAGCCGGATGCGAACGACAAGATCATCAGCGGTATGGTGATGGGCCGTATCAATAAAGAGTTAAAGGAAATCTGCCTTCTGGATCAGGTATATGTAAAGGCGGAAGACGGAAAACAGAGCGTAGGTCAGTATGTTGCCGCAGTGGCAAAGGCCAATGGCGCGAAGATTGCTGTAAAGAAATTCCTTCGCTTTGAGACGGGCGAGGGCCTGGAGAAGAAGGAAGAGAACTTCGCGGAGGAAGTGGCGAAGCAGATGGGGGCTATGTAATATAGCCAAATTAAGTTTAATAGGAAAAGTTGGAGGGCTTCAGAGAGATCTGGGGCTCTTTTTCTTTTATGGAGATGGAGATTTGGATTGCAGAATATGCATGTATTTGTGAAAGATAGTTTAAAAATAAACTGTTTTGACAATATTTTAAACTTGACAGAAAGAAAAAATTATTATACTATAAATTAAGAATGTAGCAAAACAGTTTGAAAACAAACTATTTTAAATAAAAAATAAACGGTAAAGCAGTATGAAATTATATTTTGAATTACTAAAATATCCAGTATTCACAATGGAATATGTAAGTCAATACTATGATAACATTGAAAGTGCGCGTTCGGCGGTAAAGCGTTTGATAAAGAGTGGTCTTGTAGTAAAGATATCTTTCCTTAACAAGAGCACACAAAAACACAACAATTCAATGGACTGTCAACCTTACGCAAAACACCGCTTCCGACAAAAATCGGAGCGGTGTTTTTGTATATCTTCTGGACACCGTGACCAGAAGTGACCACGCCCATTTCCCCCGCTTCGTCCACGGCGGCTCTGCTGGATGTATCCCCCGTCGCCGCGCCACCCATAGCACAGCCGGGACTGCCTGTCAAGGGCAAAGCCGCCGCCGTGCGGCGGTGCTCCGCACCCTTGACTGGCTGTCCCGGCTGTGCTACCTCCTAAGGCGCGACGGGGGATATATCCTCCAGAGCCGCCCCCTTTCCCTGGATAGGGAAAGGGCGGGGGGATAGGGTCGAACCGCTTCCTCTCAAACCGCTGTCTTTCCACGGCTGATGTGTTGAAAATTAGCAATCTCAACGCCTTACCCCGCAAGGGTTTCCAGATCCGGTTTCGTAGGGGCTGGTATAGTATCATTCCCCACCCCCGATTTATCGAAATACTGTCAACATCTGAATTTATGGGAGGTATCTATGAGCGGTCAAAATTCAATGCCTTGCAGCCCTGAAAACCAGTCAACGCCGGTTGCTGGGAAAAAGCGTATTCGGAGCACGTCCGTCTGTGTCTGGCTGTCCCCGGATGAACAGGCAAAAATCCAGGAGCGCATGGCAGACGTGGGTATTCGCAACCTTTCAGCATATATGAGAAAAATGGCTCTCAACGGCTATGTGCTCCATGTTGACCTTGCGCCAGTCAAAGAGATCGTTTCCCTGCAAAGGCGGTGTGCAAATAATCTCAATCAAATCGCCGTCAGGGTGAATACTTGTGGCGGAGTTTACCCCGAAGAAATCAAGACCCTGCAAAAAGACTATGCGGATTTATGGGGGCCTCTCTCTGAACTGCTGGAGAAACTTTCGGAGGTGGTGGCGCTGTAAGGGCATAAGGCCCATGAGCGTCAGCGACGGGGCCGCAGACAGGGAAGCCTCTGGACACGGTGTCCAGAGGCTTCCGGCGGGTTTGGGGGCACCCCAACAAGCATTTTTGCGAAGCAAAAATTGCAAGTGTTATACACTTGCCCTGCTTGCCGCTAATCATGCGGTCGGAAGTCTGTTTTTTTCGCCCCATTCGCACATTCCATCCAAAATGGGCATAAGGGACTTCCCACGCTCTGTTAAACTATACTCAACTTTAGGTGGAATTTGCGGGTATTCCTCCCTATGTACCAATTGGTCATTTTCCAACTCTTTCAGTGTGGAACTCAGCGTCTTATAGGAAATTTCCCCAATATATTTTTTCATTTCGTTAAACCGCACGACCTTGAATTCCATCAAGGTATAAAGGATTGTCATTTTGTATTTGCCATTGATCAAAGACAGAGTATAGCTGAAACCTGTATCGTTAAGACACTCTTTTGAAATGCAGCGTTCGCCCATAGTACACTTTCCTCCAGGTAAGTATCGCACTTATATGTGCGTACTTGATTTCAGTTTAATTCTTGCTACAATAATACTATCAGATGTGGGTAAAGTCAAGCCCACAAAATCAGGAGGTATTTTGCATGAGCAAAAAAATTGTTGTTATTACTGGCAGTCCTCGAAAGAAGGGCAATAGCTTTGCCATGACGGAGGCGTTCATCCAGGCGGTAGAGGCGAAAGGCCATACTGTTACCCGCTTTGATGCCGCGCTGAAAAATGTGGGCGGCTGTCGGGCTTGCGAAACCTGCTTTAAGACTGGAAAAGCCTGCTCCTTTGACGACGACTTCAACGCGATTGCCCCCGCTATTCTGGAGGCCGACGCAGTGGTTTTCTCCATGCCCGTCTACTGGTATTCCATTCCCGCACAGATTAAGGGCGTCATTGACCGCCTGTTCTCTTTTGTGGTGGGCGGCAAGGATATTGCGGGCAAGGAGTGTGCTGTGATTGCCTGCTGTGAAGAAGATGATATGTCCATCTTTGACGGTGTGCGCGTCCCCATAGAACGCTCTGCCGCACTGATGAAGTGGAAGATGGTGGGCGAGGTTCTGGTTCCGGGCGTGCTGAATGTCGGTGATATTGCTAAGACAGACGGATGTAAACAGGCGGCGGCTCTGGCAGAGAAGTTTTAAGGAGGAAAACCACCATGCCCAAGAAAATTGTCATTCTCAATGGCAGTCCCCGCAGAAACGGAAACACCTCCGCGCTGGTTAAAGCGTTTACCAATGGCGCGGAGAGCGTCGGCCATACTGTAACAGAATTTTTTCTGGATAGCATGAGCATCCACGGCTGCAAAGGCTGCTTTGGTGGACATAGCAGCAAAGAGTGTCCCTGTGTCCAGCGGGATGACATGGACAAAATTTATCCGGCGGTGCGGGAGTGCGATGTGATCGTGCTGGCAAGTCCGCTCTATTACTGGAACATGAGCGGTCAAATCAGAACTGCCGTTGACCGCCTGTTTGCTTTGGAAGAGGGGGACGGCAATCTTCTGCGGGGACACAGCAGGGCTTCTGCACTGCTGATGGCTGCGGAAGGCTGCGGCTTTGATGATGTTCTTCTTTACTATAATCACTTGATGGAGCATTTGAAGTGGGATAATCTCGGCCATGTTCTTGCCGGAGGAAACGGAGACATAGGAGATATTGAGGGAAAACCCGAAGTATCTGCCGCTTATGAACTTGGGAAATCTATTACATAACAAAAGAAGCGAATGGATATATTGTCCCATTTGCGGCAGCAAAACACGTGATAAAATAAGAAAAGACAGTGTTTTGAAAAACTATCCCCTTTACTGCCCAAAGTGCAAAAAGGAAACTTTAGTTAGTGCAAAAAATCTACAAATAAGCGTTATCAAAGAGCCAGACGCATAGACGCAGGGCCGATAACACGCAGACTAAAATGCGGTTATCGGCTCTTTCCGTTTGAAAGATACGGCAACCGTTGAGGAGGTATTGTCGTGTCTTTCTATATTGTCCACCTCCCTGACCTGTCAAAAAAGCCCTCCCCTTCTAAAGGGAAGCCCTGGCCGCAACTGCGAAAATTGTAATATCCTGTCGCCCCGGTACGTCCGTGTAGCCTTGCGCTGTGCGGGCGTTTCTCTATTCCGAAGCCTCTGGACACGGTGTCCAGAGGCCAGGGGCGGCCCCGGCTGTCGCTCCCCGCCCCTCCATTTCGATCTGTCCCCTTCCACCAATATCGAAATGGAGGTTACATATGACAACCATCAAATTGAACCGCTACTATCCCCACCTGACCGAGAATATCATTCTGGAAGTTTCCGACGAAATCGCCGTCGTTCTCTCTACCGGGGGCCGTCAGTGTGACAGCTACAAACGGCGCAAGCGGGAGCATAACGAGTGTTCCCTGGACGTTGACCCCGGCTTTGAGCCGGATGTGATGTTCCCACCCTTGACCCCGGAGGAAATCATTCTGGACGAGGAAAACCGCTCCGCACTCTACGCCGCTCTTGACCAGCTCCCGCCCATCCAGGCTCGAAGGGTGTATGCCCACTACATTCTGGGCAAGAAAAAATCTGAGATTGCCAGGGCCGAAAATGTAGAGGGGAGCGCCGTTTGCGACAGTATCCGCCGGGGCTTAAAAAATCTTTCAGAAATTTTGAAAAATTTTCATTGAGGTGTACCCGAAATCGGCCAAAACCCGCCTGATGTATGAGGAGACTTATACACTGAGGACAACTGAATACACAGTATTCCAGGCACAAAACCTGCGTGAACAGCGACAAAAGGCGCGCCGCCAGGACAGCCCGCTCAAGGAGGTGAGAGAAGTGGGCCGAGCGATCAGCGCGAACCTTTGACCCGGCCCTGGCAAGCCGGGCGCGACGACAGCGCGGGGGATAATGAAACTTGCTCACGCCCTCCCATGGACTTGCGGGGGAGCTTCGCAGTATTGCGGAGCTATGACAGCCGGAGCCGTCGGCGGCCTGGGATGCTCCCCTGTGCCGGGGCGCGTGGCAAATTCGGCGCAATCATGGATCGAAATGGATTTATCCTCGCTGGACTTCTGGCCACCGTGACCAGAAGTGGGGCAAGGTTGAAGGGCAGCACTTTTCCGGGTGCTGCCTTTCTGCGTTTCCCCACATCCTTGTGCCCTGGGGCTGTCTTTGGTATAATATACTTGTAAAGGTTGACAGCTCCATTTCCCGACAGGAAAGGAGCTATCATGGAAAACCGTATCGACGCTATCTACGCCAGACAGTCTGTGGACCGCAAGGACAGTATCAGTATTGAAAGCCAAATCGAGTTTTGCAAGTACGAGTTAAGGGGTGGGAACCACAAGGATTATCAAGATAAGGGCTATTCCGGGAAGAATACGGACAGGCCAAAATTCCAGGAACTTTTAGCCGACATTCGACAGGGCTTAATTCGCCGGGTGGTGGTTTACAAGCTGGACCGTATCAGCCGCTCCATTTTGGACTTCGCAACCATGATGGAACTGTTCCAGGAGTACAACGTGGAGTTTGTTTCCTCTACGGAAAAGTTTGACACATCTACCCCGATGGGCCGGGCCATGCTGAATATCTGTATCGTGTTCGCTCAGTTAGAGCGAGAGACGATACAAAAGCGCGTGACCGACGCTTACTATTCCCGATGTCAGCGGGGGTTCCACATGAGCGGTGCCGCCCCCTATGGCTTCAAGCTGGAGCCTACCACCCTCCAAGGTATCCGCACGAAAATGATGATCCCGGACCCCGCCACGGCGAATATTGCCCGCCTGATGTTTGAAATGTACGCCGAGCCGTCCACGTCGTTCGGGGATATTGCCCGGTACTTTGCTGAAAACAATATCCTGATTTACGGCAAAGAATTGAAACGGGGCTTTATCTCCCAACTGCTCCGCAACCCGATTTACGCCCAGGCCGACCTGGAGCTGTACGAATTTTTCAAGGGTCAGGGGGCCGTGGTGGTCAATGACGCGGCGGACTTCGCCGGGACCAACGGCTGCTATCTCTACCAGGGCCGGGACGTGCAGGAGCGAAAAAACAAGGACCTGCGCGGACAGATCCTTGTGTTGGCTCCCAGTGAGGGCATTGTTTCCGCCGATACCTGGCTGCGGTGCAGGAAGAAGCTGCTGGCAAATATCACGTTCCAGGGAGGGCGTAAGGCCCGGAATACCTGGCTGGCCGGAAAAATCAAATGTGGGCGCTGCGGGTATGCCCTTATGAGCGTGGGCAACCCGGCAGGGACGCAGTATCTTCGGTGTTCCAAGCGGGCGGACAACAAAAGCTGTGAGGGCTGCGGGACGCTTCGGACGGCGGAGTTTGAGCAATTTGTCTATGGGGAGATGGTGAAGAAGCTCTCCGAATTTCAAACCCTGACCGCAAAAGCAACGACCGTCAATCCCAAGCTGACCGCCTTGAATGTGGAGCTGGCCCAGGTGGAGAACGAAATTGAAAAACTGCTGAATACCCTGACCGGAGCCAATGCGGTTCTGCTGTCCTATGCCAACGGGAAAATCGAGGAGCTGGACGCCAGCCGCCAACGGCTGATAAAGGAAATCGCGGCACTGAACGCGGAAACAATCTCTCCACAGAAAATTGAGTTTCTGTCTGCCCATCTGGAGAACTGGAACACGATTGACTTTGATGACCGACGGCAGGTGACGGACATCATTCTCTCTCAAGTCCAGGCCACCAGCAACCGCGTTTCGTTTGAGTGGAAAATCTGAAAATCTTTCTCTCTGCGCTTTATACTATGGCCTGTGTGCCCTTGTTAAGCGTTGCTACGAAATAATCTTTACACATGCATTAGTGGAGAAACAGATGCACCATTGGCGAACCGTTATCAAATTGCAGGAGCGATCACACCTACATCTTATCTTTCTCATCATTCGGCAATGGAATATTATGGAATTAGTGACCAGATTTTTTATGAGGTTTATGTATCTTCCAATACGATGTTTCGGGACTTTGAATTTGATGGATACACGTTTTGTTATGTGTGTTCTAAATGTAATGAGGGAGTTGAAACAGTGAAATACAGTGGGGGTGTGCGAATAACAGATAAGGAACGGACTGTGATTGACAGTATTAAGGATTTGGATAAAATAGCAGGACTGGAAGAAGTGATTGATAATATTCAAGCAGTATCTGTTCTTAGAGAAAAACGTATGCTTGCCTATTTAGAATGTTATGATAATCAGTTTTTATATCAAAAAGCAGGATTTTTGTTGAAAAGTCAACAGGAACGCATTGGATTATCAAATGAGTTCTTTCAGACATGTCAGGATAGGATTGGGCGCAGTAAACGTTATTTGACGAAAGATTACAAGGAAGGAAAATATAATGCTATATGGCGGCTTGTAGTTCCGGAACAGATGTATTATTTGAAAAATGAAGGAGTCAGGCATGAATTATAATAAGGGACAACTTGGACAAATGGCAAAGCAGTATGGATTTGTTCGGGACACATTTGAAAAAGTGTTAAGGCTGAAAGAGATATTGACCTATTTGAATACAGATGAATATCTGCATGAACATCTGGCTTTAAAAGGCGGAACAGCGATCAACATGACTATTTTCAATCTGCCAAGACTGTCTGTTGACTTAGACTTGGATTTTACACCTAATCTGCCATTGGGAGATATGGAAAAAGCCAGAGAGAAAATCACAAAAATGCTGGAAAACTATATGACAGAGGAAGGATATTTTCTGTCAGGATCTTCTAGGTATAGTCATAGCCTGGATTCTATGCTGTTCCAATATCAAAATGCCGGCGGCAACAGGGATAATATAAAATTGGAGTTGAATTACTCCCTGTGATCTCACATTTTTGCTCCAGTAGAGAGAAAGGTTGTAACGGATATTTTTGAGGAAGATGTAATGGTACGGACTTTGGAACCTATAGAGATCTTTGCCGCAAAAGCAAATGCGCTTATGAGTCGGGCAGCAGCCAGAGATTTGTATGATTTCAATAATATGATTTATTTTGGCTTGTTTGACGGATCGGAATATGAATTACTTCGTAAATGTATTATTTTTTATGCATCCATATCGGCAGATATGATCAATAAGACTTTTAATACATCTGCGATTGATGGAGTGGAATTTTCTAAGATTAGGCGTGATTTATTTCCAGTGCTTCGGAAAAAAGATAATTTTAATTTAGATGAACGTAAGAAGGAAGCCAAAAAGTTTATTAAGGAACTTATGGTTTTGACACCAGAGGAAAAGGAATATCGGGAACTGTTTGAAACTGGGGAGTATAGACCGGAATTGTTGTTTGAGGATGATGAGATCATACAGAATATAGGGGAGCATCCTATGGCTATATGGAAGATGAAAAATGAACAAGAAATGAAGATTATGTTTTAAATTACGATAAGAAATAATTCGTTTTTTGATAGTTCTGAGTAGAATTATCTGAAATTTATGTTCGCAATTATATAGAATTTGAAAAAGAGATACATAGAAAGCTGGATTCTTATAGAGTAAATCCCAGGAGAGAATTTTTTGCAGTTTCTATAGATAAAGCAATAGAAGTGATTGATGATGAAAAAAAGAAACCATATTATAAAGCAGATGATACATATTCTGCTATTGAAATATTGCCAAAGCTAGTACAAAAATATGGTACTTATATTGATCCTGATATTGTGTCAGCAAAAATTTATCAAGAGATAGAAAGAGTCTATTTTGAATATACAAAGTACGAATATATAGGTGGTTATTTAAAAAATCAAAGCATTTATAGGATTGACTTAGGCTTTATAATAGAGGACATAGATGAAGAGGATAAAGTATTAAAAAAAGAAGTACCTATAGAAGTGAATGTTAAAAAATTTCTTGAGTTAGATGATATTTCAATGACAAATTGTATTAGTGATATATTTATAGAGGAATGGTTCTTGACTTAACTTTATCAAATCTTGACATGTATGGGGATTCAAATTATGTACAATGGAAATTTTCTTTTCCGGATTTCTTTGCATATGTCTCTTTGGGACAAACTGTCTACGAAGGAAGAAATTTAGCTATGGATTGAAATCTTTGCTTATTTCTTCTAAGTATACTGGCGAGTTGAAAGTTCTCATGTTTACGGAAAATTTATACAATATATAGTAGATATGCTGTTCTGAGTAATACAACATCTAGCGTGCAAAACAGAACTTTCAACTCTCTAGTAACCTAGGCTCCCGGAAAAAATTATAACAACAGCCACGTAACTCATCTGTCTGCCTTAAAAATACTGAAAACACACCATTTTCATATGGTTTTCGTACAATTATAGCTTGCTTCTTCTGTTTAATGTTGTTATAGTGTATAACAACATTGATTATGGGAGGTCCAAATGAGTTACGAGGTGATTCAAATAGTCGGCATATACCAATACATCTATCTTGCGGAAGGATACCGCAATGAGAACGGGCAGCCGCGTCAAAAGCGAAAGCCAATCGGCAAGATTTGACCCGGTAACCGGTCAAAAAATATATAAACCTGAATATCTGGAACAGCTTAAGAGCGGCGGCGCACAGGTTCCGATGCAGTGCCAGGAATCAGAAAAGCTGTTTTCCGTAAAAGATATCCGCAAATCCTCCATACGTTCTTATGGTGCCTACTATTTATATACAAAGATATCTGAACGGAACGGATTGCTCCAGGCATTAAAGGAATCCCTTCCGGATTGCTGGATGGAGTGTTTTACTCTGGCCTGTTACATGATATCCACAGGAGACCCTCTTATGTATTGTAAGGATTGGCTGATGGATACGGAGTCTTATCCGGTCGGCAGCCTCTCGTCCCAACGTATCAGTGAATTGCTGATGTCCCTCCCGGCGCAGGAGAGAGAAGCCTTTTATGGGAACTGGTACGCTGCCCATGATGACAAGGAATATCTGGCGCTGGACATCACGTCGGAATCCTCTTATTCGGAACTGATCGAAGACGTGGAGTGGGGATATAACCGTGACCATGAGCAGCTTCCCCAAATCAATCTATGCATGATGATGGGGGAGACGAGCCGATTACCAATCCATCAGACGGTGTATGCCGGAAGCCATAAGGATGTACGTACTCTGATAACCTCGCTTTCCCGGTTTGAAGCTGCCACAGGAAGGCATTCGGTGACAATTGTTATGGATAAGGGCTTTTTCAGCTCCCCAAATGTCAATTTTCTGTTGGGCGGCCAACACAGGCCGGCACATAACTTTCTGATTTCCATACCATTCACTTGCGCATTCGCAAAGAAGCAAATAGAAAGCGAACGCAAAGATATTGACCGTGTAGAGAATACCATTGTTGTGAACGGCTATCCATTGCGGGCGGTTACAAAGGTTCGGGCGTGGAATAAAGACCATAAAGTTTATACCCATATCTACTATAACGCAAAGAAGGCTTTTGGAATACGGGAGGATCTATATGCAAAAGTTTCCATGCTCAGACAGAAGGCGGTCATGCATCCTGAAAAATACATAGCGGATGAGGAATGCCGGAAATATCTGAATATCAGGAAGTCGGAAAAGCAGGCGTCAGGATATACGGTCAGCATCCGCAGCGATGTATTGGAAAAGGCCCTGTATACTGCGGGATGGGTGGTGTTAATCAGCAATGACATCAAGGAAGCTGTAGAGGCAATGTGCATTTACCGTGATAAGGATGTTGTGGAAAAAAGTTTTCTGCGTCTTAAAAACAGCATTGACTTAGGAAGGTTGCGGGTCCATAGTGATAACACGATGCAGGGGAAACTGTTTGTCGGATTTCTGGCTTCCATACTAATGGCAGAGATTAATAAAACGATGGTGGAACATGATATGTATAAAAACTATACTATGAGGGAGGTGCTAAATATTTTGGCAAAACTGCGGGTACAGGATATTAACAACAGGCGGATACTATATCCGGTAACAAAGGAACAGAGACTCATTTATGAAGCTTTTGGGGTTGCCCTCCCCACAGAGTAGGGTGTTGTTATAATTTTCAGCGGGATTTTAGGTCATAAGTATCCGGGCTTGAAAGCGCCAATCGTTTGTGCAAAAGAGAAGGCTGCAACTTATAAAAATTCGGCTTCTGGAACTCCAGACGTTATGACGTGCTTTGTAGTATACCGATACCAGAACCAGTATAAAACAATAAATGGAGAAACAGAAGCACCCAAAAAGAAAATATTTGCGAGACCAACATTCATTATCGTTTGTGCCGGGGCGTAAATCAAAGAAACTCAAGGAGGAAAGCTGGGCTGTGCCCCGGCATAATCACAAAAATGAAAGAGAAAAGAAAATATTTTTTCATTATAATGGTAGCATGCTGCTTGTTCACAGCCTGCCATATGGTTGCCATACCGAGGCAGGAGGCTTTTGGTGAACAGAGCTATTCCGGCAATGAAGCGCAGGCAGTCTATGAGGAGGTCTGTGCATGGGTGGCACAGGCCGATTTTTCCGATTGGAGAGGATACAACATTGAACTGGACAAGGACATAGTGAGCTACGACTTCTACCATACGGAAAAGTATACCGTGGCGTGGCATGAGGGAGTGGAAAAGAAATATCTCTGGTACCAGGGGCGACTGTACTGTTATGACGGCGGCTTGCCGGGAGATGGGCTGGGATGAGCTGCAGGCTGACAGCTATGCGGAGCAGCAATGGGAATTTGTTATGGAGCTGCTTACGCAGGATCCGACAGAAGTGGAGTATAAATACATCCCTATGGCCTCGGGCAGTCAATACCTGCTGACTGTTAAATATCAGGAAACATCATGGGAAGGCCAGTCCAGACAGTTCCCGAAGATGCGTTTCCGGCTGGATGCGGAAAATCATTTCAGCAGTTTTACCCTGCACTGGCAAGAGGGAAACGGTAGGGTAACCGATGTAAGCTACTTCCCTTATGATGGTTCCGCCAGTCTGCAGGCAGAGCGGAAGATTTGGGGCTTTGCCTATGAAGTGGGGCTGATGGGGGAGGGCGTTCCTGCACTTTCGGATCAGGAGGATGACAGGGAGAGATGCAGGACTGTGATTTCCGGCATTGAAAGTTTTGAAAGTTTGTCAGAGAGGGCAGTGCATCAGGAGAATCTGGCGTTTCCGGTGCTGCTTGAGCAGGATAAGGGAGCTGGCGGTTCAGGAAGCATTGCCGGTGGGAAAGAGGCAAGCGGTTCAGAATGAAGATATTGGGGGAAGCTACAGTATCTGCAAAAGCCAGGCGGTCCTCCCCATATGGAGCAGGGACTGCAGATGCTGTTCTGTTTTTTTGCGGATGAAGGACTGGGTGGCATAGGTGAGGGACGCTGCAGGCAAAGTATTGTGATAAGGGGTAGAATATACGGAAATGGGAGAAATACATGGATATAAATTTATTCAATAAGTTAAAAAATAAGTTGTTTTCCGATTTAAATAATGAGAAATCAATATATTCTGATTTGGTGCCAATAGATAGTCTGGATAGCGAAGCAGAAAGCTTAAAAGCGCTTCATTGGGCTATATCAAATCCCAAGATTAAAAATATTGCTTTAACAGGTCCTTACGGTGCTGGAAAGAGCAGTATCATTAATTCATATTTAAAACGGCACCTCAAGTGTAAAGCTATTGGCCTTTCTTTGGCCACTTTTGATGGCAGATCATGGGATAAAGTACAACAATTGTTTGATGAGAAAAACTACACTGATGCTCAAAATGCAAAAAAGGAATTTGAGGATGAACTTGAAAGAGGAATACTCAAGCAGCTTTTTTATAAAGTCGATGCGGTTAAAATACCGCTAAGCCGTTATCGGAAATTGCATCATGTGAATCTTTGGAAATACATAACAGGAATCATGTTTTTGGTAATGGCCATTATTTCCGGAATATATTTGCTATTCCCTGATGAAGTGGTAAGTGTTTTCACAACATATAGAGACGGAATCGCATCCATTAAAGAGGCAGTAGCGCGTTTCATAGCGTTTGTGATTGCTCTTTTAGGAGTTGGCTATATCATCCGCTATATTATGTCAAAGTTTACAATTAAAGAAATCAGCGTTGGTGATATAAGTGCACAAGGAGAAGAAAGTTCGGATGATTCTGTACTCAACAGAAACATAGATGAGATGCTGTATTTTTTTGAAAGAACAAAATATGATGTTGTTTTTATAGAAGACTTGGATCGTTTTAACAGCACATCGATTTTTATTAAGTTGAGGGAAATCAATACTATCTTAAATCAGTATGATGTGATAAAGAAAAAGGGAAAAATTACCTTTGTATATGCTGTGAGGGATGATCTTTTTCAGGAGGAGACAGAGCGGACAAAGTTTTTTGATTTTTTGATACCGGTTATTCCTGTTATCAATTCCACTAATTCCGGTGAAGTAATGCGTAACCTGCTTGGAATGGGAGAGCGAAGAAAAGATGATAAAGAGTACCCGAAACATGATGTGTCACAAAAATTTGTGACGCTGGTATCACCATATATTGGCGATATGCGCATTCTGATTAGCATTGTCAATGAATTTTGGATTTATAAGAAAACAATAAAGGAAAGCCAGGATGTGTCATTAAATGACGAAAATATGCTGGCTCTTGTGATATATAAAAATTTATTTCCTAAGGATTTTGCTTTGCTGGAATCAGAAGCCGGAGATGTGAAGGATGCGTTTCTGTATAAAGCAGAGGCTTGTAAAAAGATGCAGGACAAGCTTAATACCGAAAAGACAAACTTCGAAACAGAGATAATGCAGTTACGGCAAGATATTGCAAAATCAATCAAAGAGATCAAGATTTTAATATTGTCTGAATTGATAAAAAATAGAGGCATTATTTCACTAATTAAAGTTTCAAATAATACTTTTAGTTATAATCAGATGTTGGAGGATTCTTTTAATTTTGCAAAAATAAGAAAAGGGCAGCTTAGGGTATATTATTATCCAATTAGTTCGGATAATTACAGTGATAGACAAGAGGAAGTTTTTACTGATGTTCAGGATTTAACTGAGCGCATGAAAGAGTTATTTACAAGATACGATAGACAATTAAAATTTTATAACAAACCTACAGAAGAGACAAAAAAAGAAATAGAGAAACTTGAAAAAGCAATTGCAGCACTTAGGGCAAAGACAGTGCAGCAGCTGCTTGAGAGCAATGCACCAGAAGAAGTTTTACCAGAAAATGTACGGGCCAATAATCTTTTGATGTTTATGCTTCGCCATGGCTACATTAACGAGAATTACGCAGATTATATAAATTATTTCCATCCTGGAAGTATTACGAAAGAAGAGTTAAATTTTATTTTATGGATTAGAAACTTTAAAGGCGAGAACGATTTTTCATTTGCTATAAAGCATTGTGCCAATGTAACAGACCGCTTGTATGACTATGAATTTGGGCAGGTTGAAGCATTGAATTATGATTTGGCAGATTATTTGATAGGCCATGATTGCAATAGCGATAAACAACTAGCTTTTATAAAGCAATTGGTAAATCAATCAAAGGTAAGCTTAAAGTTTATTAAGGCTTATATTGACAGAGGAATAAATATAGAACAATTTATTCGGTTATTATGCCATGCAAGTCCTCTTATTTGGACAGAATTTATGTACGATGAACAATTATCGTTAAAAAAGAAGAATCTATACTTTAAACTGATGATTAATGCGTGTGATGTATATGATATAGAAAACAACAATGTAGGATACGAAGATGAAGAGAGCGGAATTTATAGTGAGGGTGTGGTAAAAGAGTATTTTGAAGATCAAGAGAATATTCTGCATGAATTGGCCGGTGTTCCCTGGAACAAAATAAAGCAGGTCATAGATGAATTAGGCATAAGATTTAATAAGCTTAATATGGCTGACTTGGAGAAGAATATAATTGATGATATCATAAGAGAAAGGTATATTGAACTTACTCATTCCATAATGGAAGCGCTATGTAAGGCATTGGGAGATGAGGACAGCGATGATAAGTTATTTAAATGTAATTATCAGTGGCTTTGCGGATTAAATAATGAATCTTTGTTGGAATATGTGCATGATGTGTTTCCGGGATATGTTCGTGTCTTTATTATCGGTGAAGAATCCAATACCGAGGAAGAAAAAGAATCTGTAGATGCCATCCTGCAAAGAATATTCGAAGAAGATGCAACTCTATGCATTGAAGTAATTGAAAAGGAGCATTTGGCATATTGGAACAAATTGACGGATTGCTTAGAGGATTTTGAGGATAAATGCAAACAGGAAATATGGGATTGTCTTCTGCAAAACAATAGAACGGATGCATCGTGGGATAATTATTTGGACTATCATGCATTGTTTGGACTAACCGAAGCCCTTTTGCCATATTTTGACGAAAATGTAGATACAATATTAAGAAGTGATGCCGGTGAAGGGATTGACGATGAAATTATTAAGGAGTTGATAACTGCAGATTTATCGGATATAAGTTTTGAAAAGCTAATTATAAAATGCAGGTTAGACGAATTTACAAATAAGCTTAGTGAGTTTTCAGAAAATAAATTAAAAATATTAGTTCAAAATCACTATTTCAAATTTACTCCAGAGAAATTGCTGGAGATGAAAGGGATTTCTCAGAGTTTAGGGATAGAGTTTATTTGTGAAAATGTTTCAGTTTTTCTTGCATGTATGGAGCAATGCAATATAGATTTGACAGATATAAAAGGGATTATAGAACTTAAAATTCTTAATAAGGAAAATCTGCTGAGGGTGTTAAGCTTTGTTGAGCCAATGGATGTAGATAAGGAATTTGCGTTGTTAGCAAAAGATTTAAATTTTATATTGCCAAAAGAATATGTAGAAGCAATATGGCAGGTGCTTGACAAGCAGGACAAGTATCAATTCCTGTATGTTCAAATGGAAGTATTTAGTTTGGATGAAATAGCAGAGAAATTTGGGGAATTGGGCGGTGTATATGGACAGTTCTCTTCCAGAACAAGACACAAATATAGTTTGCATAAAACCGAATTCAATGAAGCGTTATGCCATAGACTGGTGGAGATGGAGTTTTTATCATCCTGTGATATAACGGAAGAAAAAGTTGGCACAGATCCTATAACATTTCAAGATAAGTACGAGAAACGCATTACTGGAAATGTAAAGAAGAGATCAGATAAACAACAATAGAATGATAGATCATGAAAATATTAAAAGCAAGGTAGAAAAGTCGGCAGGAGGAATACAGATTATGGGAAAGGCAGCACCCAGCTGGCAGACATTTATCAGCTGTAACGGCGGCGGTTTAATCATCCGGCATCTGAAAAGCGGGCTGGCAGAGGATTTGGAGATTCCATGGCCTGCAAAATTAAAGAGAATCACATACGAGAGGGTTCGGTTCAGGGCAGAGGATCTCTATCCTTTGTCAAAGTATGTGAAAACACTGGATACAATAGAAATGAAAGACTGCGAATTCGCAGAAGGGGCGCTGTCCGTCCTGGCAGGGATGTTCTCCCTCCGATATCTGTCATTTGAAAACTGTGGGATATCAGACACTGATATGAACTGGTTCAGGGGGACACCTAAACTGAGCGGCCTGGTGCTGGCGGGAAATCCGGGATGCACAGGCGCAGTGGTAGCAGCTGCTAACGCATCGCCGCTTGAGCGCCTGGATTTAAAGGGGACTGGCTTTCAGGATGAGGATATTCCTCTGTTGCTGTCTTTCCCGCGTTTGGGATATCTGAACCTCAGCGATACGAAGGTGACCGGGGCGGCGCTGCCCCAGTTGGCGGTGAACAGGAATCTCAATATCATCTGTGGGCATGACCGAAATGGAGTTGCCAGGTTTCGAGCTGCCCAGAGAAATAACTGGAAGAAAGAGCTGGTTTTTGATTCAGAACCGGTAGAGGAAGCGATGGAGGCAGTCAGGCACTTTTATAAGGTGAGCCAGGAGGGCGGGCAGCGCAGAACCAGTCTGGTCACAGGGCGGTATCTGGATTACTGCAGGGCGCACGGGTACAATGGCGTGGATGTGGGCCAGAAAGTCTCTTTCAGCGATTCGTCTGTCCTGCCCTATCAAGGTTACCAGGTGATTGACGTGGAACAGATTACCCGCAAAAAGTTTTATGTGTACAGCGAAAGTGATGATGTGGTTCTCAGCCAGTACCGATGCCTGGTCATACAGACAGAGGACAGTTGGAAGATTGACAAAAACGAACGGCTGACAGATGGAAAATGGAAGTTCTGGCGTTTGGATTAGCGGCTTATTTGTCCCGCTTGGCAGAATGCAGATGCCATATCGGGGCATGGGCAGGGGAGAAATTTGGAAGTAAACTTCTTAGTAATGAAAACATTGTGTTCTGAGGATTTATATTTCCCGACCATATGTCACATATTCTGTAGCTGATGCTTTGAGGCAGATATGCAGCCGAAGGTGGTGCAGAGCATCATGGAGATCAACATTACAGTACAACGATTGACATTGATACTCATGTGGCGGATGAGAAGTATCAGGGGGAAATTGGGAAGTTTGGAAAGGCTATGGAGGTTGCTGAATTGGGAGAAATGGACAATTCTGGGATGGTGCAGACACTTCAGTGAGGTGCATATATTAAAATACTCAAACTTCCCACACCGATTGGTGTGCTGAACCTTGAAAAATCAATACTTTAGTCCATAAAAAAGGCACAAACCTG